>NZ_LGDO01000354.1:0-374 GCF_001279805.1 Streptomyces sp. XY431 | reverse complement strand
GGTGCTGTTGGCGCGGGTGGATGTGGTGCAGCCGGTGCTGTGGGCGGTGATGGTGTCGTTGGCGGAGGTGTGGCGTTCGTTCGGTGTGGTGCCGGACGCGGTGGTGGGTCATTCGCAGGGTGAGATTGCTGCCGCGTGTGTGGCGGGTGGTCTGGGTCTGGAGGACGGGGCGCGGGTGGTGGCGTTGCGTTCCCGTGCGATAAGGGTGCTGGCGGGTCGTGGTGGTATGGCGTCGTTGCCGTTGCCGGTGGATGTGGTGCGGGAGCGGATCGGTACGTGGGCGGGGCGGTTGTCGGTGGCGGCGGTGAACGGGCCGTCGTCGACGGTGGTGTCGGGTGACGCGGACGCGGTCAGGGCGCTGGTGGACGTTCTGG
>NZ_LGDO01000353.1:0-377 GCF_001279805.1 Streptomyces sp. XY431 | reverse complement strand
CGGTGTTCGTGTTCCCGGGTCAGGGTTCGCAGTGGATCGGCATGGCGCGTGAACTCCTGGACTTCTCGCCGGTCTTCGCGGAGAAGATGGCGGAGTGCGCGTTCGCGCTGGAGCCGTTCACAGACGGCTGGTCGCTGCTCGACGTCGTCCGCGACGACGACGCGCACGCCCTCGACCGGGTCGACGTCGTCCAGCCCGTGCTGTTCGCCGTGATGGTGTCGCTGGCCGAACTCTGGCGCTCCCTGGGCGTCAAGCCCGCCGCCGTCGTCGGCCACTCCCAGGGCGAGATCGCCGCCGCCCACGTCGCCGGCGCCCTCACCCTCGACGACGCCGCACGGATCGTCGCCCTGCGCAGCCGCGCCATCACCCGCCTCTCC
>NZ_LGDO01000352.1:0-378 GCF_001279805.1 Streptomyces sp. XY431 | reverse complement strand
TCGGCGGGGGTGCCGCGGAGGAGGAAGGGGAGGTGGGCGCCGCGGGTGAGGGCGTCGAGGGCGTGGGTGGTGCGGCGGTGGTGGTCGGGGTGCATGGCGTCGGCGAGTTGGGCGCGGTGGAGCCAGTGGACGGCGGTGACGGTGTGCGGGGGCCGGTGGAGGGCGACGGTGGACTCCTGGGCGGGGCTGAGGCGTCCGCCCCAGTGGACGAAGTGGAGGGCTTCGGGGAGGAGTCGGGTGGGGGTGTGGTCGGTGGCGAGGATCTTGCGCAGGGGCAGGACCAGCCCCGTCTGGGTGTCGGTGTGGCGGCGGGCGGCGTGGTGGGGGAGTTCGTCGGCTTCGGCGGGTCCGCCGGGGAGGGTGAGGCCGGTCTGGTGG
>NZ_LGDO01000351.1:0-381 GCF_001279805.1 Streptomyces sp. XY431 | reverse complement strand
CCACTCCTCCACCACCCGCTGACGCTCACCCGCCGACAGGACGTCAACACGCCCCACCGACACCGACGGACCAACCAACACCGCCTCGAACACCCGCAGCATCTGTGCACCCAGGAGCTCGACGTCCCGCGGCCCGAAGACCCCGGGGTCGTACCCCATGTGCAGAGCGAGCGTGTCGCCGTTCTTCATGGCGGCGATGCTGAGCGGGTAGTGGGTGGCGTCCTTTCCGGGCACCCCCGCGATCCGCAGACCGGCGACATCTGCCGCCGCCTTCGGATCGGCCGGGTAGTTCTCGAACACCGTGAGCGTGTCGAAGAGTTCGCCCACCCCGGCGAGGCGCTGGATGTCGGCGAGACCCAAGTGCTGGTGAGCCATCAGCTC
>NZ_LGDO01000350.1:0-382 GCF_001279805.1 Streptomyces sp. XY431 | reverse complement strand
GTACGACCTCACCGAGGACGCCTCCACCGAGACGGCGATGGTCTTCGGCGAGCTGTACCGCAACGGCGCCGAGTGGAAGTTCCGCGCGATCGGCCAGGGTTACGCCTCCGGCCTGCGCGGCATCGCGACCGACTACGGCGTCAACGTCTGACAAATGGGCATCCCGAGCGCGTGAGGTGCCCGGGCGCGTGAGGCGCCCGGGCGGGCCGCCGGGGGGCAACACCCGGCGGCCCGCCCCGTCAACGGCCCTCCGGCCCCGCCGGATTCGGCTTCCGCTCCAGCGCCAGCCCGCCGAACCCGCCCGAGGCGCCCAGCTGGTCGCGCCACCACGCGGCCATCGCCGGCCCGTCCACGGCCGACCAGTCCGGCGCCCCGGTGACCT
>NZ_LGDO01000349.1:0-382 GCF_001279805.1 Streptomyces sp. XY431 | reverse complement strand
CCCGCCCCCCCCCCCCCCCCCCCCCCCCCGCCAACCGCCGAGGCCCCCCCCCCGGGGGCCGCCGGAACGCCCCCCCCCCCCCCAGCCCCGCCAGCCCCGGGAACGGCCCCCGCCAGCCCCAGGACCTGAACGCCGCCTCGTCCAGCCACAGTTGCAGCACCAGGAAGATCCCGTTGGCCAGCACGAACCCGGTCGTCGGCCCCAACTGCAGATACGCGCCGTACCGCCCCCGCCGCCCGGCCGGCGCGTTCTCCGCCACCAGCAGCGCCGCGCCGCCCCACTCCCCGCCCAGCCCCACCCCCTGACACCCCCGCAGCACCACCAGCACCACCGGCGCCCACCACCCCCACTCCGCGAACCCCGGCAGCACCCCCACCACCGC
>NZ_LGDO01000348.1:0-383 GCF_001279805.1 Streptomyces sp. XY431 | reverse complement strand
GACGCGACCCCCGACGCCTACCTCCCTCACCTGGCCAGCGCGCTCAACAACGTTTCCATCCGATTGGGCGAGGAAGGCCGACGGGCAGAGGGACTGGCCGCCGTCGAAGAATCCGTCGCCATTCGCCGCGCCCTGGCCGAGACGAACCCCGACGCCCACCTTCCCCAACTCGCCATGGCCCTCACCAACCTCTCCGTCCGATTGGGCGAGGAAGGCCGACGGGCAGAGGGACTGGCCGCCGCGGAGGAAGCCGTCGGCCACTACCGAGCCCTGGCCGAGACGAACCCCGACGCCTACCTCCCTCACCTGGCCAGCGCGCTCAACAACGTTTCCATCCGATTGGGCGAGGAAGGCCGACGGGCAGAGGGACTGGCCACCGCGGA
>NZ_LGDO01000347.1:0-53338 GCF_001279805.1 Streptomyces sp. XY431 | reverse complement strand
ACATCTGCCAGCACCGTCCCGGGGGGACACCCATGACAGCTCCAGCCGAACGCGGGTCGGCCGGGCCCGTGACCGCCCGCCCCGCCTCCGCCGACGCCCTCGCCGATGTCCCCGCCGATGTCCCCGCCGATGTCCTCGCTGACGCCTCCGATGCCTCCGACGGCACCGGCAAGGCCGGCGAGGCCACCGCCGGACGGCTCGGCGCCGGGGCGTGGACGGCGCTCGTGGTGGTCTACGTGGTGTGGGGCTCGACCTATCTGGCGATCCGGATCGCGGTGGAGACCATGCCGTCCTTCCTCTCCGCCGCCGCCCGCTTCCTCACCGCCGGCCTGCTGCTCGTCGGCTTCGTCGCCGTCCGCCACGGCCGGGCCGGACTCCGGGTGGACCTGCGGCAGCTGGGCTCCGCCGCCCTGGTCGGACTGCTGCTGCTGACCGGCGGCAACGGACTCGTGGTGCTCGGCGAGACCTCCGTCCCCTCCGGCCTGGCCGCGCTGCTGGTCGCGGCCGTGCCGCTCTGGATGGTGCTGCTGACGGCGGCCGGGGGCGAGCGGCCCAAGCGCGCCGAACTGGCCGGCGTGCTGCTCGGACTGGTGGGCCTGGCCGTGCTCTCCGCCCCCGCGATCGGGGGCTCGATAGCCCCCGCCGGGGTGGTCGCGATCATCTGCGCCACCCTCACCTGGGCGTTCGGCTCCTTCGCCAGCAAGCGGATCCCGATGCCCGGGAACGTCTTCGCGTCCAGCGCCTACCAGATGCTCGCCGGAGGGCTCGGCAATCTGCTGATCGGGCTGGCCCGGGGGGAGGAGCGCGGGCTGCGCCCCGGCGACGTGTCCACCCGGTCCTGGCTGGCGCTGGCCTTCCTGGTGGTGTTCGGGTCGCTGGTCGCCTTCACCGCGTACGCCTGGCTGCTGCGCTCCGCCCCGCTGACGCTGGTGGCCACCTACGCGTATGTGAACCCGGTGGTGGCCGTGCTGCTGGGCTGGCTGGTGCTGGCCGAGCCGCTGACCGGCCCCACCCTGCTGGGCGGGGCCGTCGTGGTCGCCGGCGTGTGCCTGGTGGTGAGCGTCAGCCGCGGCTCGGGACGGCCCTCGGCCCGGCGGTCCGCCCGGAAGGCCGTCCAGGAGGCAGCCCGGGAGGAAGCCGTCCGGGAGGAGTCCGTCCGGGAGGCCGGCCAGGAGTCCGCCCGGCGGTGAGGCCGGGCCCGGCACCGGCTCACCCGCACCAGGTGGCGAGCAGGGTGCTCAGGGTCACGCCCGGACCGAGCCCCAGCAGCAGGCCGCGGGCGCCGGCCGGCGGGGGTGTGCGGTGGGTGCGGGCGAGGACGGAGAACACGGTGGCCCCGCCCAGGTTGCCCTCCTCGGTGAGGACGTCCCGTGAGTGCCGCAGGAACGCCGCGTCCGCGTCGAGCAGTACCCCGAGCCGGTCCAGGATGGCCGGGCCGCCCGGGTGCAGCACGCCGAAGTCCAGCTCCCGTCCGCCGTGCCGGTCCAGCCAGTCGAGCAGCGCCGGGCCCAGGTCGGTGACCGAGCGGAGCGAGGCCCGGGTGGAGGCGAAGTGGTCGCCCCGGTGGTCCGTCAGCTTGCGGTAGCGGTCGGTGGTGTGCGGGATGGTGTACTCGAAACAGTGCTCCAGCCTGAGCCCGGGCGTGCGCTGCTCGGCCGTGACCACGGCCGCCGCCGCCGCGTCGCCCCAGAGGCCCTTGTAGATCTGGTCCTCCACCGAGGTGCGGGTGTTCTGGTAGAGCGAGGAGAGCGACTCGGCGGCGACCACCAGCACCACGGCGGCCGGGTTCCAGGCCAGGAACCGGCGGGCCGTGAGCAGCACATGGGCGCCGCCCGCGCAGGCCAGCTGGCTCATCGGCAGCCGGCTGATGTCGGGGCGCAGGCCCAGGTTCTGCTGGAGGTGGACGTCCAGCCCGGGCACGGCGTCGCCGGTCGCGCTGGAGACGATCACGCAGTCCACCTGCTCGGGCCGGACGCCCGCCGTCAGCATCGCCTCGGCGGCGGCGTGTTCGGCGGCGGCCAGCAGGTCGCCGAAGGTCGTGGCCTTGCGCTCGGCGGCGGTCCGCTCGGGGGAGGAGACCAGCTCGTAGGGCCGGAAGTAGCGGCGGGTGCCGGGCAGGTTGCCGAGGGCCAGCCGGACGGTCTGGGCCTGCCGGGCCGGGTAGTCGGGGTTGCGGTCGAGGATGTCCTCCCGGATCCGCTCGGCCGTCACGGTGTGGGGACCGAGGGCGAGGGCCGGGCGGGCGACGAAGGCGGGGGCGGACAGGGGGGTGGGGAGAGCGGGAGTGGGGGCCGTGCTGGGCATGCGGATGGTTCCTTGCGGCTGCGCGCGCCGCGTCCGGCCGGACGCGACGGCCGGTCCGGGCGGTCGTGGCGCGCCGCCCGACGGCGCGGCATCCGGCCGGCCCGGGGGCGGCCGGGACGCACCGACCCGTCGTGACAGCGTCCGACCCGTCCGGGCGCCGGCACCGCCACGCTACCCGCCGGACCACCCCGCCGCCGTCCCCGCCCCTGGCCCCGGCCGTCGACCGGGAGACCGCCGGTCACCTGCGCGGATGGTCCGATCGCGCGATCCGGCGGGGTCCCTCAGGGCGGACCGGTCGCGGTCCTTCCGGGCGGACCGGGCAGGGCCGCGTCAGACCGCGTACGGAGGACGCCCGGCCCACCAGTGTCCGGGGGCCTCGGCCTCGCGGCTGGTCCAGAACTCGATGATGCCGCCGACGAACTCCTCGGCCGAGAGCACGCCGTCGCCGTCCAGGTCCAGCCGGCGGAACGCCTCGTCGGCGTCGTCGCGGGAGAGGGCGGAGAAGTGGCCGCGCTGGAAGACGAAGAACTCGCCCGCGTCCACCGTTCCGCTGCCGTCCACGTCGGCGATCGCGAGGAAGGCCTCGGCCAGCGCGCCGAACACGGTCCGCGCGGCCACCGGGTCGTCGGCGAGCGAGCGGGTCGAGGCGACGAACTGGGCGCGGTCGATCGAGGTGGTGCCGACCGGCAGATGGGAGACGTGCAGGTCGCGCCAGATCGCGAGGTAGGCGTCGACGATGCGCTCCTCGGTGCCGGAGCCCTCCGCGTGCCCCAGCGAACGGGCCACCGCCCGGCCCATCAGCACATGGTCGTGCTCGGTCAGCCGGCCGTCCCCGTCGGCGTCGAGGTGGTCGAAGCCGTGGTGGATCCTCGCGAGCAGTTTTTCCTCGGACACGTTTCTCCCGGATCGAGCAGATGCCCTGTCGGACCGTCACAGCGGTCGTTCGCTGCACGCTAACCCGCCCGGTACCGGCCGCGCAGGCGAAGACCCGAACTGTCGGCCGACCGTGCGCGCCCCCGTGGACGGCGCCCCGGGAGCGCGATCCGCTCAGCGCGCGGCGGCCAGCAGCTCCCGGGTGTAGTCGGTGTGCGGGGCGGCGAACAGGCGGTCACGGTCGGTGGATTCGACCAGCCGGCCCCGGTGCATCACGGCCACCCGGTCGCAGAAGTGGCGGACCACCGCGAGGTCGTGGGAGACGAACAGGAAGGCGACGCCGAGCCGTTCGCGCAGTTCCATCAGCAGATTGAGGACCTGCGCCTGGACCGACACGTCCAGCGCGGACACCGGCTCGTCGGCGATGATCAGCCGGGGCTCGGCCGCGAGCGCGCGGGCGATCCCGATCCGCTGGCGCTGGCCGCCGGAGAACTCGTGCGGATAGCGGTCCAGGTGGTCGGCCGGCAGACCGACCTGCTCCAGCAGTTCGGCGGACCGCTGCCGTCGCTCGCCCGCGTCGAGCGCGGTGTGCAGGCGCAGCGGGGTCTCCAGGGTCTGCGCGACGGTGCGGCGCGGGTTGAGCGAGGCGTACGGGTCCTGGAAGACCAGCTGGACCTCCTTGGCGAGCCGCCGCCGCAGCGCCCGGTCGGGCCGGGTGGCGTCCAGGCCGTCGTACCGGACGGTGCCGGCGGTGGCGGGCTGGAGACCGGCCAGCACCCGCGAGGTGGTGGACTTGCCGGAGCCGGACTCGCCGACCAGGCCGAGCGTCTCGCCGGGGGCGATGCGCAGGCCGAGCCCCTCGACGGCCCGCACCGGCTCGGACCGCGTCCCGGGGAAGCGGCGGCGGCCGGGGAAGTGCACCGAGAGGTCCTCGACCTCGACCAGCCACCGCCCGGTAGTGGCCGTCGCCCCGGACCCGGCGGACGTCGCCGTCGCCCCGGAGCGGGAGGACGGCAGGGCGGTCGGCCGGGGCGCGGGCGAGGGGTCGTCGACCGTCGGCAGCGGCGTGCCCGGCACCGAGTCCAGCGTCAGCGCGGCGCCCACCAGGGCCCTGGTGTACGGCTCCCGGGGCGCGGCCAGCAGGGCCGGGGTGGGTGCGCTCTCCACCTCCCGGCCGCCGCGCAGCACGAGGGTGCGGTCGGTGCTGCCCGCGACCACCCCGAGGTCGTGGCTGACCAGCAGCACGGCGGTGCCGTGCTCGCGCTGCAACTCGCCCAGCAGGTCGAGCACCTGGTCCTGGACGCGGGCGTCGAGCGCGGTGGTGGGCTCGTCGGCGATCAGCACATCGGGGTTGTTCAGCAGCGCCATCGCGATCATCACCCGCTGCCGCATGCCGCCGGAGAAGCGGTGCGGGTGGTCGTCCGTCCGGGCGGCCGGGATGCCCACCCGGTCCAGCATCCCGGCGGCCTGCCGGCGGGCCTCGGCGCGGCCCGCGCCGGGGTGGTGCAGCCGGTACATCTCGGCGAGCTGCGCGCCGACGGTGTGGAAGGGGCTGAGGGAGGTCAGCGCGTCCTGGAAGACCAGGGCCACCCGGCCGCCGCGCACCCGTCGCAGCACCTGCTCCCCGGCGCCGACCAGCTCCTGCCCGTCCAGCCGGACCGAGCCGGTGACCGTGGTGGTGCGCGGGTCGTGCAGGCCGAGCACGGCGAGCCCGGTGGCGGACTTGCCGGAGCCGGACTCGCCGACCAGGCCGAGGACCTCGCCCCGGGCGAGGTCGAAGGACAGGCCCCGCACGGCGTGGACGGGTGCGCCGCCGCGCGGGTCGGCGAAGCTGACGGAGAGGTCGCGGACGCTGAGCACCGGCGGTTCGGCGGCGGGCGCGGGCGCGGCGGCGGCGGTCCCGGCGGTGGTGGTCCCGGCGGCAGTGGTCCCGGTCGCGGGGGAGGGGGTCATGGGGAGGCTCCAGGCGGGAGGGCGGCGGGGGTTCAGCCGAGACGGATGCGCGGATCGAGCCAGGCGATCACCAGATCGGCCAGCGCGACGAACAGCACGACGAAGCAGGCGGCGAGCAGCACGGCGCCGACCACGGCCGGCAGGTCCTGCCCCTCGACGGCCTCGGTGGCGAACCGGCCCACGCCGTTCAGCCCGAACACCGTCTCGGTGATCACCGCGCCGCCCAGCAGCGCGCCCGCCTCCAGGCCGAGCAGCTGCACCAGCGGTCCGGCGGCGCCGCGCGCGGTGTACTTGAGGTGCGCCCGGAGCCGGCCGAGGCCCTTGCCGCGGGCGGTGCGGACGTACTCCTCGTCCATCGTCTCCAGCAGCTGGGAGCGCGAGAGCCGGGCGAACACGGCCGAGTTGACGAAGCCGAGGACGATCCAGGGGAGCAGCATGCCGCCCGCCCAGGCGGCCGGGTCGGTGCCCGGCGGGGTGTAGGAGGGCAGCGGCAGCAGTCCAGTGGTATAGACCAGTCCCCATTGGGCGACATAGCCGAGGAAGTAGATCTGCACGCTGGCGCCGATCAGGGTGAAGCCGGAGAGCAGCCGGTCCGTCCGGGTGCCGTGCCGCAGCGCGGCGACGAAGCCGGTGCCGAGCCCGAACACCACCAGGACGGCCAGCGCGCCCGCCGCCAGCGAGACGGTCACCGGCAGGTGGTCGACCAGGGCCTCGGTGACCGGCTGGTGCAGCCGGTAGGAGTAGCCGAGGCAGGGCGCGTCGCAGTGCAGGGTGGAGCCGTCGACGTCCTGGACGTCACGGCCGGCCACGATCCCGGTCAGATAGTCGGTGTACTGGGTGAGCAGCGGCTGGTCCAGGCCCATGCTCGCGCGGACCGCCGCGACCTGACCGGTGTCGCAGCGCGGGCCGCAGGCGGCGCGGGCCGGGTCGGCGGGGGCGGCGTAGAAGAGGGCGAAGGCGGCGGCGGAGACCGCGGCCAGGACGGCGAGCGCCTGGAGGATCCGCCGCAGGGCGAAGGAGAGCATGGTGGCCGGTCCGGGGTCGGTGGGCGTCGGGGCGGTGGTCCCGCCGCGCGCCGCGCGGGGCGGGCGGCGGGACCACCGGGGGTGTGCGGGGTGTCAGGCCTTCAGGTAGAGCCAGGCGAGGCTGACGGACCCGTAGATCGGGTGGACGAACGCGCCGCCGACGTTGGAGCCGCGCAGCTGGTTGACGTTCGGGTAGGCGAACGGCAGCACCGGCAGGTCCTTCATCACCTTCTGCTCCAGCGCGTACAGCTCCTTGGCCTTGGCCCGGGGCTCGCCGATCTGGTTGATCCGGTCGATCTCCTTGTCCACCTCGCCGTTGTGGTAGCGGGCGGAGTTGAGGTCGCTGTTGGCGCGTCCGTCGAAGGAGAACGGGACCAGGGTGGAGGGCGTCGGCCAGTCGACCGAGCTGGTCTCCTCCCACAGGTCGTAGGGGGAGTCGGCGCGGTGCGCCTCGTCCAGCAGCGCCTTGGGGTCGATCGGCTTCGGCACCAGCGTGATGCCGGCCTTGGCGAAGCCGTCCACCAGCACCTGCGCCACCCGCTGGCCGTTCGGGGTGTTGGCGTACGCGTAGGTCAGCGAGGCGGGCGGCTGCGCGGCCTTGGCCAGTACGGCCTTCGCGGCGTCCGGGTCGCCCTCCGGCCTGGCCGGGTTCAGGTCGTACTTCTGCCAGTCGACCAGGGCGGGCGAGCTGAGGGTGCTGGCGAGCTCGCCGGCCCGGCTGCCGCCGAGGACCTGGCGGGCCTGCTGGCGCGGGTAGGCGAGGTTGAGGGCCTTGCGGACCTCGGGGTCGGTCACCCGCTCGTTGTTGATCATGAGGTAGGTGACGAAGGCACCCTGCCGCCCGGCGACGACCAGGTCCTTGGCCTTCGGGTCGGTGTCCACGGTCTGGTACAGCTCGGGGGAGAGCGGGGTCGACACCGTGGTGGCCTCCGCGCCGCCGTCGCGCCCGGAGAGGATCTCCTGGTTGATGTTGAGCGCCTCCTTCCCGAAGGTGAAGACGAACTTCTCCGGGTACTGGCTGCGGATCGGGTCGGTCTCCGCCTTCCAGTGCGGGTTGCGCTCCAGCACCAGCCGGGTGTTCTGGACGTGCTCGACGATCCGGTACGGGCCGGTGGAGAACGGCAGCCGGTCGTAGTCGGTGCCGGTGTCCTTGTCCTTGCGCACCGGCGAGGAGGAGGACTGCGCGGCCATGTACGGCACGTCGGCCTGCGGCTGCGGGAAGTGGAACACCAGGGTGCGGTCGTCCGGCGTCGCGATCGCGGCGAGGTCGCCGTCCTGCGGGCCGGCGTACTTCTTGCGGGCGTCCTCGTAGCTGGCCTCGCCGGTGAGCCACTGCGGCCAGTACGGCGGGCCGACCTCGTAGCCCTTGCCGAAGGAGCGCTCGATGCCGTACTTCACCTGCTGGGAGGTGATCGGCTGACCGTCCTCCCAGGCCACGCCCTCCTTCAGCCGGTAGGTCCAGGTGCGGCCGTCGTCGCTGGCGGTGCCGGTGTCGGTGGCGAGGTCGCCGACCAGCTTGGCCTTGCCGTCCACCACCTGGTACTGGGTCAGCTGGCGGCCCCACAGCAGCGAGGTGTTGTAGGCGGCGCCCGCGTACACCTTCTGCGGGTCGAGGTGGCGGAAGTCGGTGGTGTTGTAGACGTTCACCGTGCCGCCCGCGCGGGCACCGGGGACGGCGGGGGCCGGTCCGGCGCTCTCCTTCTCGGTGCCGAGCGCGGCGGTCAGCGGCGAGGCGTCCTTGGCCGCGCCGCCGGGGCCGGCCGTGGTGGTGGTGCCCGCGCCGGCCGAGCAGGACGTCGCCAGCAGGGCGGTCGCGACGACGGCGAGGGACGGTCTGATCCAGCGCATGGCGAATCTCTCCTTGCCCCGGGGTCTCCGGGGCGGTCGGGTGAACTCTCGGGTGAACAGCGGAAGGAAGGAAGGAAGGAAGGAAGGAAGGGCGGTCGGTCGGACCGCGGCCGGGGACGGCCTCAGCGGGCGGCCCGCGGGTCCAGGGCGTCCCGGACGGCGTCCCCGAGCAGGTTGAAGGCGAGCACGAAGAGCAGCAGCGCGACGCCGGGGAAGAACATGTACGTCGGATCGGCCCGGAACACCTCGGAGCCGCGGGAGATCATCCGGCCCCAGTCCGGGACCGGCTCGTTGATGCCCACGCCGAGGAAGGACAGCACCGCCTCCGAGGCGACGAACGCCGGCACCGCCATGGTGGCGTGCACCAGGAGCTGCGCCCGGACATTCGGCAGGAGTTCCCGGACGACGATGTGGAATCCACCGGCGCCCATCGCCCGGGCGGACTGCACGAAATCCCTTTCCCGGAGTGAGCGGACGGTGGCCCGCAGGGAAAGCGCGAGCGGAATCCAGCCGAACGCGGAGAACACCAGCACCAGTACCAGGAACTGCATCCACTCCGGCTCCGCGGTGCCCGGGTCCACCAGCCGGGACTGGATCACCGGGCTGAGCGCGAGCAGCAGGAGCAGGGTCGGGAACGCCAGCAGGACGTTGGAGAAGAAGCCGAACACCCGGTCGGTGATCCCGCCGAGGTAGCCCACCGCGACCCCGGCCAGCACCCCGAGGGCGGTGGTCACGGTGGCCGAGGCGAAGGCGATCAGCAGCGAGGTGCGGATGCCGTAGAGCAGCTGGGTGAACACGTCGCGGCCCAGGCCGGGCTCCAGGCCGAACCAGAACTCCCCGGAGATGCCGCCGTTCGGCGCGATCGGCAGGCCGCTGTCGCTGAGCAGGCCGGGCGCGTTCTGGCCGTAGTGCTCGGTCGGGTTCTTGCCGTACAGCGCGGCGATCAGCGGGGCCGCCAGGGCGAGCAGCAGGAAGAGTGCCACCACGCCGAGCGCGACGGCCCCGGTGCGGTCGCGGCAGACCCGGCGCAGCAGCCCCGGCGGGGCGGGCCGCACGGGCGGCGCGTCCGATGCGGCGACGTGTTCGACCACTGCCATGACAGGAGTACTCCCCGAATTCCGTGCCGCCCCATGGGTGTGGGTGCACCGACGTACATTTCCGGCGTCCTCCCGGGGGTTTCCCGGGGCGTCGCCGAGCGCCATCAGATCGGACACCGAGGACTTTCCGCAAATCATTCCGAAGGCCTCGGAGAAGCGGTTCCCGGGCTTTGTTTCGGGAATTGTGACGGCTTCATTCCGCCGCAATACAGCCGTAGCACAAGAACGGTCACAAGTGGACAAAAGGTATGCCATGTCCGCTGTCGTCCCGCATTCTGAGATCTCCGCCACAGGCCGTCCGGCGTTGGTACGATTCCGGCGGGCCGCGACTGGCGCGCACGGATGGAATCGACCATCGGGAAGCGGCCCCGTGCCGAATCACGACGCAGTTGCCGAGCGCCTGGGCCCCCGACCTCCCCTTCAGGAGACCGCCATGGCCCCGCAGCCGCACACGGCCGCCACCCCCGCCGCCAACACCGCCTTCCGCTCCGCCCTCGACGTGGTCCGCGAGGTCGAACCGCGGATCGCCGCCGCCATCGGCCAGGAGATCGACGACCAGCGCGCCTCGCTCAAGCTCATCGCCAGCGAGAACTACGCCTCCCCGGCCGTCCTGCTCACCATGGGCAACTGGCTCAGCGACAAGTACGCCGAGGGCACCGCCGGCCGCCGCTTCTACGCCGGCTGCCGCAACGTCGACACCGTCGAGAACATCGCCGCCGAGCACGCCCGCGCCCTCTTCGGCGCCGACCACGCCTACGTCCAGCCGCACTCCGGCATCGACGCCAACCTGACCGCCTTCTGGGCCGTCCTCTCCCAGCGGGTCGAGAGCCCCGCCCTGGAGCGCGCCAAGGTCCGCAACGTCAACGACCTCACCGAGGCCGACTGGGCCGAACTGCGCCGGGAGCTCGGCAACCAGCGCATGCTCGGCATGTCCCTGGACACCGGCGGCCACCTCACCCACGGCTTCCGCCCCAACATCTCCGGCAAGATGTTCGAGCAGCGCAGCTACGGCACCGACCCGGCCACCGGCCTGATCGACTACGACGCGCTGCGCGCCACCGCCCGGGAGTTCCGCCCGCTGATCCTGGTGGCCGGCTACTCCGCCTACCCGCGCCGGGTCGACTTCCGCCGGATGCGCGAGATCGCCGACGAGGTCGGCGCCACCCTGATGGTCGACATGGCCCACTTCGCGGGCCTGGTCGCCGGCAAGGTGTTCACCGGCGACGAGGACCCGGTGGCCCACGCCCACATCGTCACCACCACCACCCACAAGTCGCTGCGCGGCCCGCGCGGCGGCATGGTGCTCTGCACCGAGGAACTCGCCGAGCACGTAGACCGGGGCTGCCCGCTGGTGCTCGGCGGCCCGCTCTCGCACGTCATGGCCGCCAAGGCGGTCGCCTTCGCCGAGGCCCGTCGCCCCGAGTTCCGGGACTACGCCCAGCGGGTCGTCGACAACGCGCAGGCACTCGCCGAGGGGCTGCTGCGCCGCGGTGGCACCCTGGTCACCGGCGGCACCGACAACCACCTCGTGCTCGTCGACGTCTCCGGCCACGGCCTGACCGGCCGCCAGGCCGAGGCCGCGCTGCTGGACTCCGGCATCGTCACCAACCGCAACTCCGTGCCGGGTGACCCGAACGGCGCCTGGTACACCTCGGGTGTGCGGATCGGCACCCCGGCGCTCACCACCCGGGGCCTCGGCACCGCCGAGATGGACGAGATCGCCGGGCTGATCGACACCGTGCTGCGCGCCGCCACCCCGGCCACCACCGCCGCCGGCGCGCCGTCCAAGGCCCAGTACCTGCTGGACCCGGCGGTCGCCGAGGGCGTCGCCAAGCGCGCCGCCGACCTGCTCGCCGGCTTCCCGCTCTACCCGGGGGTCGACCTGGCCTGACCCGCGGCACCCGCCCGGCCGGGGCCACCCGCCCCGGCCGGGCCCGGCCCGGTTCCCCGCCCGCTCCCGGGGGCCGTGCTGATGACAATCGGGTGGTCGGACGGCACTATGGGACGAACCGTTCCCGCGTCGCGCAAGGGTCTCGGTCAACTCCGCGCACAAATTGCCGGGGCCCGAAATTCTTTGCTCCGAGCCCGCGCAACTCCGCTCCGTGGCGAGTAGATTGCAGCGAACTCGGGCACCCCGGACTACGGTCGGTGTCAGGCCGGGTTGCTCCCGTCTGCCCGCACTGCCCTCCGGGCCCGGCCGCGGACGCGGACCGCCCGGACCGTCGCAGGGCCGCAGCGGCCGACCCCGAGTCCGGAGATCGTGCCCAATGGTCGTTCGTACCTGTTAGGAGCCGCCTCGTGACCGACGCCGCACTCAGTTCCGACCAGCAGCGACCTGCTGAACCGGGGGTGCTCGACGACGTGCCCGGGTGGTTCTGGGACCAGGACCGTCACCTCTTCGACTGGTTCCTCGGCCGGCAGGAGAAGGCCGGCCGCTCCGGGGACCTCCTGGAGATGGGCGCCTACCTGGGTCGCAGCGCGATCGTCATCGGCTCGCACCTCCAGCCGGGGGAGGCCTTCACGGTCTGCGACCTCTTCGACTCCGACGCCCCGGACGACGAGAACGCCGCCGAGATGGACATGTCCTACCGCAGGACGCTGACCCGCACCGCCTTCGAGACCAACTACCTCGCCTTCAACGAGCGGCTGCCGGAGATCGTCCAGGCCCCGACCTCGACGCTGGCCGGCGGCCGGGTCGCGCCCGGCGCCTTCCGCTTCATCCACATCGACGCCTCGCACCTCTACGAGCACGTCGCCGAGGACATCCAGGTGGCCCGGACGGCGCTCGCCTCCGACGGCATCGTGGTCCTGGACGACTACCGCTCCGCCCACACCCCGGGCGTCGCCGCCGCCACCTGGGAGGCCGTGTTCAACCACGGACTGCGGCCGATCGTGCTGACCGACAGCAAGTTCTACGGCACCTGGGGCGACCCGGAGCCCGCCCAGCTCGACCTGCTGGCACGCCGCGGCACCCTGCCGCACTGCGACATCAGCAGCGAGTCGGTCGACGGACACCGGCTGGTCCGGATCAGCGGCAGCGACGCGGGGGCCGAACCGTTCCGGGTGTCCCGCCACCACGCCCGGCTGGCCGCCGAGGCTGAGCACCGCGCGGCCGAGGAGGCCTTCCGCGCCGCCGAGCGCGACCGCGAGACGGCCGACCGCGACCTCGCCGACCGCCGCGCCCGCGCCGCCGAACGCCGCCGCCCCGCCAACGTCGCCAAACGCGCCGTCGGCGACCTCCTCCCCCCGGTCGTCACCTCCGCCATCCGCCGCGCCCGCCGCGACTGACCGCCCGGGGCCGGGGCCTCAGGGAGCATCGCCGGGGGTCGCCGTGTCCGGCGCCTCCGGCAGGGGCACGTCCGGGCGCAGTCGGCTGTAGACCGTCCGGGCGACGGCGGCCGGGGGTTCGTGCTCCCAGAACCGCAGCACCGTCCAGCCGTCCTCGGCCAGGTGTCGGGTGGTGTCCAGGTCGCGGCTGACGTTGCGGTCCAGCTTGCCGCGCCACCACTCGGCGTTGGACTTCGGGCTGGTCGCGTGCTCGGGGCAGCCGTGCCAGAAGCAGCCGTCGAGGAAGACCGCGACCTTCGGCCCGGGGAACAGGATGTCCACGGTCCGCCGCGGCAGCCCCGGCACCTTGGCGTTCACGCGGTAGCGCAGCCCCCAGCGGAACAGCAGCCGCCGCACGGCCAGTTCCTGCGCGGTGTCGCGGGAGGCCTGGCGGCTCATGCGGGCCGCGACGGACGGGGAGGAAGCGGCGGGCGAGGACATGCGACCCAGTATTCCGCAGCCCCCCGACAGCGCCGGAGGGGCGCGGCCCCGGGAGCTCCCGGGGCCACGCCCCTTCTGACGTCCGGTGCCGGGCTCAGCCGCGCGGGGCTCCGGCGGGCTCCGCGTCGGCGGCCCGTCCGGTCCCGGCGGCGGTCCCGGCGGCCTCGTCCACAGCACCCGTCTCCGCGGCCAGCTCGAGCTTGACGGCGGCGAGGCTGGGGTTGGCCCAGGCGCTGCGGACGCCCCAGGCGTAGAAGGCGAGCGCGATCAGGGCGACGACCAGCAGGTCCCAGCCCTCGGGGAGATAGCCCTCGCCGCCGAAGTCGGTGGAGCCGGCCCAGGAGACACCGGCCATCACGAACAGGTAGGCGACCATCCAGGCACCGGCCTTGAGGTGCGGCTTCAGCTCGGCGAACGGCTTGCGCAGCTCGTACCAGGCCCAGATCGGCAGACCGGCGGCCATCAGCAGGATGACCTTGCCGGTGAGCGGCCAGCGGGCCCAGTAGAGGACGAGCGAGCCGAAGATCATCGCGATCGGGGCGATCACCGGCATCGCGCGCAGCCGGACCGGCCGGGGCAGCTCGGGCGCCAGGCGGCGCAGCGCCATCACGGCGACCGGTCCGGTGATGTAGGAGATCACGGTGGCCACCGAGACGATCTCGGCGAGCGAGCCCCAGCCGCGGAAGACCGCGAGGAAGCAGAAGGCGACGACCAGGTTGAGCACCAGCGCCGGGCGCGGGATGCCGGTCTTCGGGTCGACCCGGCCGAAGAGCTTCGGCAGGTGGCCGTTCTCCTGGACGCCGTGGATCATCCGGGAGGTGGTGGCGGCGTAGATCATGCCGGTGCCGCTGGGGGAGACGAAGGCGTCCGCGTACAGCAGCAGGGCGAGCCAGTTCAGGCCCCAGGCGATGGCCAGATCGGCCAGCGGCGAGGTGTAGCCGAGGCCGCCCCAGCCGTTGGCCAGGTCGGCGGTGGGAACGGCGCCGAGGAAGGCGATCTGCAGCGCGACGTAGATCACCAGGGCGATCAGGATCGAGCCGATCACGGCCTTGGGCAGCGACTTGCCGGGGTCACGGGCCTCGCCGGCCAGGTTGAGCGGCGACTGGAAGCCGTTGAAGGCCCAGACGATGCCGGAGACCGCCACCGCCGTGAACACCGCGCTCCAGCCGTTCGGCGCGAAGCCGCCGTGGTCGGTGAAGTGCGCGGTGTCGAAGTGCGCCAGCAGCAGGGCGCCCGCGGTGAGGGTGGGGACGACGACCTTGAACACCGTGATCGCCGTGTTGGTCTTGGCGAACAGCGTGATCGCGAACCAGTTCAGCGCGAAGTAGACGAGCAGCAGCACACTGGCCAAGGCCACGCCGCTGACGGACAGCTCCTGTCCGTCGAAGAGGCCCTTGGCCCAGCCGAAGTCCCAGGAGCTCATGTACTGCACCGAGGCGGTGGCCTCGCCGGGGATGACCGAGACGATCGCGATCCAGTTGGCCCAGGCGGCCAGGTACCCGGCCAGCGAGCCGTGCGAGTACTGGCCGTACCGGACCATGCCGCCGGCCTTGGGGAACATCGAACCGAGCTCGCTGTAGGTGAGCGCGATGGTCAGGGCGACGGCCGCGCCGATCACCCAGGCGACGATCGAGGCCGGTCCGGCCAGCCGGGCGGCCCGCTCGGCCCCGAAGAGCCAGCCGGAGCCGATGATCGATCCGAGTCCGACCGCGGTGAGGCTGATGGTGCCGAGCGAGCGGCGGTAGTGCTGATGGGATGCCGTCGTCGACTCGGGCTCACTCACCGTATCGGTCCTCTGTCTCGTCGTGTCACTTTGTTTTCCGGACAAACGGGAAGAGCCTAAGGGGCGAAATCGGGCGAAACCTCAGCTGGACCTCAGATTCACCGCAAAACACCCGATCGTTGCCATCTCGTGTCCGAACCTCTGACCTTCGGCGGGGGCGCGCGGAGACAACCGGCGGGGAGCACGCGGGGCGCCCGGGGGAGGCCCTCAAGGAGCGTCGGGGGAGGCCCTCAAGGGGTGCCGGGGCAAAAAGAAATTCCCCGTGGGAACTCTTGCGAGTTCCCACGGGGAATCGATGGTGTCCGAGGGGGGACTTGAACCCCCACGCCCGATAAAGGGCACTAGCACCTCAAGCTAGCGCGTCTGCCATTCCGCCACCCGGACGGGGTGTGTGCTTCGGGGGCTTTTTGCTCGCCCCCTCGGCGACAGAGAGAACATTACCAGGGTTTCGGAGTGCTTCTCACCTGCGTTTCCCCGGTCGGGATGGTGGGGGGCGGCGGTACGGATCGCTGCTGTGCGCGAACCGGTGGTTCAAGGACGGTAAACGGTCGAGTTGCGGTCGATGAACGATCGGTATCGCTCGGCTCTGGTCCGACACGGGCAAGTTGTCGACGCTGCCACAGCCCCGGGGGTGGCTCTCCTAGCCTCTGTGCACCGAGGGCGCCATGAGCGGAACGCCTGATTCCCGGGGTCGCGGACGAAGGGCGGCTGGACGTGGAGCGGATCAGCGAGGAAGAGACGGCGCCGACGGCGCCGGAGAAACGGGTGACCGCCGCGTCGGCAGTGGCGCGCGGCGGTCCTGTCGAGGGGGTGTGGCGTTTCACCGTGCCCGCCGAGCAGGCCTCGGTCCCACGCACCCGGCACGCCGTGCGGGACCGGCTGCTGGCCCAGGGCATGACGGAGATCCGCTACCAGGAGCTGGTGGACGACCTGCTGCTGATCGTCTCGGAGCTGGTCGGCAACGCGGTGACCCACGCCGCCGAGCTGTCGCCGGAGGTGACCACCGAGCTGGTGCTGCGGGGCGGCTGGGTGCGGGTCTCGGTCGAGGACGGCGACCCGTACCGGCCGAAGGCCCTGGCGGCCGACACCGGGCGGACCGGCGGGCGCGGGCTGCTGCTGGTCAAGAGCGTCACGCTGCAGGCCGGCGGCGTGTGCGACGTGGAGCAGGCCGGGCAGGGCGGCAAGGTCATCTGGGCCTCGCTGCCGCTCCCGCGCGAGGAGCCCTAGGGCGCCGACCCCGGCGGGCGGCAGCCGTCGGGCCGGGAGGCGGGGCCTCGGCGGCCCCGCCCGGAGTGCTCTACCAGTCCTTCCCGGCGATCTCGCGGATCCCCGGCAGCGCGGCCTCGAAGACGGTCCGGAACCACACCGAGAACGGCCGCTCCGCCTCCAGCGCGCGCAGCTCCTCGGCGGTCACGAAGGCGTAGTCGTCCACCTCGTCCGGGTTGGGCCGCACCGGCGCGGTGACCAGACCCACGAACAGGTGGTTCCACTCCCGCTCGATCAGGCCCGTGGCCTCGTCCGGCAGGTCGTAGCGGACCGTGCCCGCCTCGCAGAGCAGCGCCGGGGCGACGCCCAGCTCCTCCGCGGTGCGCCGGGCGGCGGCCACGAACGGCGGCTCGTCGGGGTACGGGTGGCCGCAGCAGGTGTTCGACCAGACCCCGGGGGAGTGGTACTTGCCCAGGGCCCGGCGCTGGAGCAGCATCCGGCCCTGCCGGTCGAAGAGGAAGACCGAGAACGCCCGGTGCAGCCGCCCGGGCTGCTGGTGCGCCCAGTGCTTCTCCGCGGTGCCGATGGTCACGCCCTCGTCGTCGACCAGCTCCAGCAGGATCTCCTCCGGAGTGCCGGCGGCGTCGACGTCCGTCTCGACGTCGAGGCCGGTGTCGAGGCCGGTGTCGAGCCCGGCGGGGGCGGTCGGATCGGTCGGCAGACTCTGGGGCATGAGGCCTCTTTCGGCAGCTTCGGGAGCACGGGGAGCAACCACGGCACGCACCGGTGGCGTCGCGCCCCAGTCTGCCGTACGGGTGGCACGGGCGCGGGGCCCGACGCACAACCCGGCGGCCGGGGGGCGCCCGGCGGCCCGGTACGGGTGTCGGAGTAGCAGAACTGTTCGGAATGTGTTCGATGTGTGTTCGAGCGTCCGGCCGCGTTCTGGCAGGTAGTCGTGGTCGCCTACCATCACATAGGACACCGCGGCCGCATCTCGCGGCCCCGGCGCGCCACCGCCGGTGACCCGGAAGACTCCCGGGGCCGGGCGCGGCCGCGCTCAGCACGACGGATCAGGAGACCCGCATGATCGGCCTCGTTCTGGCAGCCGGCGCCGGCCGCCGGCTGCGCCCGTACACCGACACCCTGCCCAAGGCGCTGGTGCCGGTCGACGGGGAGCGGACCGTCCTGGACCTCACCCTCGGCAACTTCGCCGAGGTCGGCCTGCGCGAGGCGGCGATCGTCGTCGGCTACCGCAAGGAGGCGGTCGAGGAGCGCAAGGAGGCGCTGGAGCGGAAGTACGGCGTCAAGCTCACCCTGGTCGAGAACGACAAGGCCGAGGAGTGGAACAACGCCTACTCGCTCTGGTGCGCCCGTGAGCTCTTCACCGAGGGCCTGCTGCTCGCCAACGGCGACACCGTCCACCCCGTCTCGGTCCAGCGCACCATGCTGGAGGGCAACGCCCGGCTGACCGCCGAGGGTCGCGCGCCCGGCATCCTGCTCGCCCTCGACACGGTGAAGAAGCTCGCCGACGAGGAGATGAAGGTGGTCGTCGACCCGGCCGCCGGCATGCGCCGCATCACCAAGCTGATGGACCCGGCGGAGGCCACCGGCGAGTACATCGGTGTCACCGTGATCAACCCGGCCGCGGCCGCCGACCTCGCCGACGCGCTGCGCGCCACCTACGAGCGCGACCCGCAGCTGTACTACGAGGACGGCTACCAGGAGATGGTGAACCGCGGCCTGCGGATCGACGTCCAGCCGATCGGCGAGGTCTCCTGGGTCGAGGTCGACAACCACGACGACCTGGCGAAGGCGCGGGAGATCGCGTGCCAGTACTGACCCGGCTGGTGCCGTCGCCGCTCTTCGTGGAGATCCGCCCGGGCGCGCTGGACGCGCTCGGCGGCATCCTCGCCGACCAGCGGCTGTCCGCCTCGGGCCGGATCGCGGTGGCGATCAGCAACGGCTCGGGTTCGGTGCTGCGGGCCCGGCTGGAGCCGGCCCTGCCCGGCGCCGACTGGTACAGCGTGGCGGACGGCAGCCTCGACAGCGCGGTACGGCTGGCGGACGAGATCCGCGGCGGTGTGCGCGGCGGCCACTACGACACCATCGTCGCCCTGGGCGGCGGCAAGATCATCGACGCGGCCAAGTACGCCGCCGCGCGACTCGGCCTGCCGCTGGTCTCGGTCCCGACCAACCTGGCCCACGACGGCATCTGCTCGCCGGTCTCCACCCTTGACAACGACGCCGGGCGCGGCTCCTACGGGGTGCCGAGCCCGATCGGCATCGTGATCGACCTGGACGTGATCCAGGGTGCCCCGCCGCGCTTCGTCGCGGCCGGCATCGGCGACATCGTCTCCAACATCTCGGCCTGCGCCGACTGGGAGTTGTCGCACGCCGAGACCGGTGAACCGGTGGACGGACTGGCCGTCGCGATGGCCCGTTCGGCGGGCGAGAACCTGCTGCGGCACCCAGGAAACCTTCAGGATCAGGGCTTCCTCACCGCCCTCGCCGAGGCACTGGTACTGTCCGGCATCGCGATGAACATCGCGGGCAGCACCCGGCCCTCGTCGGGCGCCTGCCACGAGATCTCGCATGCCCTGGACGTGCTGTATCCCAAGCGGTCCGCCCAGCACGGCGAACAGGTCGGCCTCGGCGCCGCCTTCGCCAGCTTCCTGCGGGGCGAGCGCGAGCTGACCGGTCTGATCGTGGAGCGCCTGGCGCACCACGGGCTGCCGGTGACCGCCGCTCAGATCGGCTTCACCGAAGCGGAGTTCACCGAGGCGGTGCACTACGCTCCGAATACCCGGCCGGGCCGTTTCACCATCCTCGAACACCTCGACCTCTCCCCTTCCGCAATCAGGGACGCGTACGCCGACTATGTCCAAGCCGTCAACAGCTGACCGTTCCGCCGCCGGGTCCACGCCGCCGGTCGACCTGACCCGCCGCCCCTCGATCGAGGAACTGCGCGCGGTCATCCACCCGGAGGGCATGCTCCAGCGCCGCAGTGCCGAGCACTGGGCCGGCCGGCTCTACATGCGGCGGATCTCGCTGCGGATCACCCGGGTGCTCTCCACGGTCACGGTGATCACGCCCAACGGCCTGACCTATCTGATGATGCTCACGGGCATCCTGGCCGGCGCCGCGCTGATCGTCCCCGGGATCACCGGCGCGGTGCTGGCGGCCCTGCTGATCCAGCTCTACCTGCTGCTGGACTGCGTGGACGGCGAGGTCGCCCGCTGGCGCCGGCAGACCTCGCTCACCGGCGTCTACCTGGACCGGGTCGGCCACTACATGTCCGAGGCGGCCCTGCTGACCGGCCTCGGCCTGCGCGCCACCGACCTGCTGCACCGCGAGGGCAGCACCTCGCAGTGGGAGTGGGCCTTCCTCGGCACCCTGGCCGCGCTCGGCGCGATCCTGATCAAGTCGGAGACCGACCTGGTCGACGTGGCCCGCGCCCGCAGCGGTCTGACGGCGGTCGAGGACAGCGCCTCGGTGCCGCGCTCGGCCGGTGTCGCCAAGGCCCGCCGGGCGGCCTCGGTCCTCAAGTTCCACCGGCTGGTCGGCGCGGTCGAGGCCTCGCTGTTCATCCTCGCCGCCGGTGTCGCCGACCTGGTGCACGGCGGCCTCTTCTTCACCCGGATCGCGGTGGTGGTGCTGGCCGCGATCGCGATGCTGCAGACCGTGCTGCACCTGCTGAGCATCGTCCTGTCGAGCAGGCTCCGGTGAGCGGCGTGACGGAGACGGGCAGGACGGAGAACGCCGCCACCGCGGACACCGCCGCTGCTACCGGCGCCGACACCTTCCGGCTCGGCGCGGTGATCATCACCATGGGCAACCGCCCGGACGAGCTGACCGCCCTGATCGAGTCGGTCCGCGCCCAGCAGGGCCCGGCCGTCGAGCTGGCCGTGGTCGCCAACGGCGCCCCGCTGCCGCCGCTCCCGTCCGGTGTGCGCTCCGTCGAGCTGCCGGAGAACCTCGGCATCCCGGGCGGCCGCAACGTCGGCATCGAGCTGTTCGGCCGCGACGGCCGGGACGTCGACGCGGTGCTGTTCCTGGACGACGACGGCAGCCTGCCCGGCACCGACTCGGCCCGGCTGCTGCGCGAGGCCTTCACGGCCGACCCGGAGCTCGGCATCGTGAGCTTCCGGATCGCCGACCCGGAGACCGGCGTCACCCAGCGCCGGCACGTGCCCCGGCTGCGCGCCAGCGACCCGCTGCGCTCCTCCCGGGTGACCACCTTCCTCGGCGGGGCGAGCGCGGTGCGCTGCGCGGTGTTCGAGAACGCCGGCCAGCTGCCCGCCGAGTTCTTCTACGCCCACGAGGAGACCGACCTCGCCTGGCGCGCGCTGGACGCGGGCTGGGCCATCGACTACCGGGCCGACGTGGTGCTGCACCACCCCACCACCTCGCCCGCCCGGCACGCCTCGTACTTCCACAACGTGGCCCGGAACAGGGTCTGGCTCGCCAGACGGAACCTTCCGGCCCCTTTGGTGCCTCTATACCTGGGAACCTGGTTCCTGCTCACGCTGGCCCGCCGACCCTCCCCCGAGGCGTTCAAGGCCTGGTGGGGCGGGTTCCGGGCGGGCTGGCGCGAACCCTGCGGTACGCGGCGGCCCATGCGATGGCGTACCGTTTGGCGACTGACCAGGCTGGGCCGACCGCCGGTCATCTGATCCGTCCGGTGGCCGTCCGGTGACTTCCGGTCACCGGACGGCAGGTCGGTCGCCGGGCCGGTGACCACACACCGGCCGCACTCCCCCCGAGATCCGAGTGGATCCCCATCGGCGCAAGGCCGGCGGACCCCCGTCGACCGGCCCGCCCCGACGATCCCGCGCGAAGGATGAATGTGTCGACAGTGAGTGAACCCGTCAGCCTCTCAGCCCCGAGGGGGGCGGACGCGGGCCTGACCCCCAAGCAGCTCGCGGAAAAGTACGGCCTGACGGTGAGCGGCAGAAGGCCCGGCCTGTTCGCCTACTCCAAGCAGCTCTGGGCCCGGCGTCACTTCATCTGGGCCTTCGCCACCGCGCGCCTGGTGGCCCAGTACACCGACGCCAAGCTCGGGCAGGTCTGGCAGGTCGTGACGCCGCTGCTGAACTGCGCGGTGTTCTACCTGGTCTTCGGCGAGATCCTGAAGAACAAGGACGACAACCCGTACTACGTCGCCTGGCTCTGCATCGGCGTCTTCATCTTCCAGTTCACCCAGAACGCGGTGCAGTCGGGCACCCGGGCGATCTCGGACAACCTCGGGCTGATCCGGGCGCTGCACTTCCCGCGCGCCTCGCTGCCGATCGCGTTCACCGTGATCCAGCTCCAGCAGCTGCTGATCTCGATGGTCGTGCTGTTCGCCGTCGTCCTCCTGAACGGCATCGAACCGGGCCGGACCTGGGTCCTGGTGATCCCCGCCCTGCTGCTGCAGTCGATGTTCAACACCGGTGTCGCCCTGATCTTCTCCCGGATCGGTGCCAAGACCAGCGACATCTCCCAGCTGATCCCGTTCGCGATGCGCGCCTGGCTGTTCCTCTCCGGCGTCATGTACAGCATCTCCGACAAGATCAAGGACTGGCCGCCGTTCTGGCAGAAGGTGATGGAGCTCAACCCTGCCTCGGTCTACATCGACCTGGTCCGGCACGCGTTGGCGCCGATCATCTACAACAAGCACGAGAAGGTCTTCCTGGAGTTCCCGCCGCACCAGTGGAAGTACGCGATCGCCTGGGGCGTGGGCATGCTGGTCATCGGATACGTCTTCTTCTGGAAGGCTGAGGAGGAGTACGGCCGTGGCTGACACCGATGTTCGAGGGGCCGACCTGCGCAAGGACCTGGAGGACGCCGTCCCCCGCCGCAAGGTGTTCGACGCCGACGTGGCCCGCGACCCCACCGTGGTGGTCGACGACGTGCACATCGTCTACCGGGTGCACGGGGCGGGCTCCGGCAAGGGCAGTGCCACCTCCGCGCTGAGCCGGATCATCAGCCGCAAGCGGTCGTCCGGCGTCCGCGAGGTGCACGCGGTGAAGGGCGTCAGCTTCACCGCGTACAAGGGTGAGGCGATCGGCCTGATCGGCTCCAACGGCTCCGGCAAGTCCACCATGCTGGCGGCCATCGCCGGTCTGCTGCCGACCGAGAAGGGCGGCATCTACACCAACGGCCAGCCCTCGCTGCTCGGCGTCAACGCCGCGCTGATGAACGAGCTGACCGGTGAGCGCAACGTCGTCCTCGGCTGCCTCGCCATGGGCATGTCGCCGGCCGACGTGCGCCGCCGCTACCAGGAGATCGTCGAGTTCTCGGGCATCAACGAGAAGGGCGACTTCATCTCGCTGCCGATGCGCACCTACTCCTCCGGCATGGGTGCCCGGCTGCGCTTCGCGATCGCCGCCGCCAAGACCCACGACGTGCTGCTCATCGACGAGGCGCTGGCCACCGGTGACCAGGCCTTCCAGGCCCGCAGCAAGAAGCGGATCGAGGAGCTGCGCGCGGAGGCCGGTACGGTCTTCCTGGTCAGCCACGACAACGCGTCGATCCGCGAGACCTGCGAGCGGACCATCTGGATCGAGGCCGGCGAGCTGGTCATGGACGGCCCGACCGAGGAGGTCGTCCGCGCCTACGAGCGCGGCGAGCGCCCGTAGCACCGCACCGGTCCGCGCGACGGGGCCGGCCCCGGGCGGAGACCCGGGGCCGGCCCCTGTCCGTTCGTGCGCCCCGCCCTGGCCCCGTCGTGCCCCGGGTGGCCCGCCCCCGCCCGGGTGAGCGCCCCGTGCGCCGGGTGAGGCGCTCTTCTCCGGCGCGGGCGTCGGTGTCAGGCTGTAGGCGCGGGGGTGGTGTGCCGGACGTGACTCCCGTGATCGGACGCGTGTCCGACTCGGGCCGATCACTTGAGCGGTGTAGAACGGGGGAGTGACAGCAGTGTCGGCTTCGGCCCAGCCCAGTAGTGAGTCCCCGCCCGGAGGCGGCCGCCCGGAACCCGGCCCCGCGGGAGCGGCGACCCTGGCGAAGGCGAGCGCGGAGAACTTCCCGGTCGCCCCGTTCTTCCTGCCCGCCGCGTGGCGCGACGACCTCATGACGGTCTACGGCTTCGCCCGGCTGGTGGACGACGCCGGCGACGGCGACCTCGCCGACCCGGCCGGCACCGCCGCACTGCTCGGCGTCCCCGCGCCGCCGGAGCCGTCCGAGGCCCCCGGACTCACCCCTTCGGCCCAGTCCGGCCCGCCCGCTCCCGACCGGCCCTCCCCGGCCGAAACGGCGTTCCGCCTCGCGCTGCTGGACGGCCTGGAGCGCGACCTCGACCGGGTCTTCGAGACCGCCCTCGACCCCGCCCGCGGCGAGGCCCCCCGGCACCCGCTGCTGCGCCCGCTGGTCCCCCTGGTCGACCGCCGCGGGCTCACCCCGGAGCCGTTCCGCCGGCTGATCGAGGCCAACCGGGTCGACCAGACCACCACCCGGTACCGGGACTACGACGAACTCATCGCCTACTGCACGCTCTCCGCCGACCCGGTCGGCCGCCTGGTCCTGGCCATCGCCGGCTTCGGCACCCCCGAGCGGATCGCGATGTCCGACGACATCTGCCGGGCCCTGCAGATCGTCGAGCACCTCCAGGACGTCGCCGAGGACCTCGCCCGGGGCCGGATCTACCTGCCCGCCGAGGACCTCGAACGCTTCGGCGTCACCGAGGCCGACCTCGCCGCGCCGAGCGCCGGCGCACCCGTCCGCGAGCTGATCCGCTTCGAGGCGGACCGTGCCCGCACCCTGCTCGACCGAGGTGCGCCATTGGTAGGTACGGTTCGGGGGAGGCTTCGACTGCTCCTCGCGGGATTCACCGCGGGCGGGTACGCGGCCCTGGCGGCCGTCGAGGGCGCCGGGTACGACGTACTCGCCCAGCAGGCGAAGCCGGACAAGCGCCGCCTCGCAGCGAAGGCGGCGGCCATCTTCGCGAAGGGAAGGTGAACGCCCGCGTGGCGGCATCACCACTGGCGTCGGCTCCGGTCATGGCGGCCTACCGGTACTGCGAGGCAGTGACCGGACTGCAGGCCCGCAACTTCAGCTACGGCATCAGGCTGCTGCCCGAGCCGAAGCGGCTGGCCATGTCGGCCCTGTACGCGCTGGCGCGCCGGGTGGACGACATCGGCGACGGCGAGCTCCCGGCCGACCGCAAGGCGGAGGCGCTGCTGCGCACCCGCGAACTGCTCGACGAGATCCGGGCCGGCTCCGTCGCGGAGGACGACACCGACCCGATCAAGGTCGCGCTCGCGGACAGCGCCCGGCGCTTCCCGATCGACCTCGGCGGCTTCGACGAGCTGATCGACGGCGTCGAGATGGACCTCAAGGGCGCCGAGTACCAGACCTACGAGGAGCTCAAGGTCTACTGCCGGTGCGTCGCCGGGGCCATCGGCCGGCTGTCGCTCGGCGTCTACGGCTGCGACGACCCCGAGCGCGGCGCCCGGTACGCCGACACCCTCGGGCTGGCGCTCCAGCTCACCAACATCCTGCGCGACCTGCGCGAGGACGCCCTCAACGGCCGCACCTACCTGCCGATGGAGGACCTCGTCCGGTTCGGCTGCCAGGAGGGCTTCGCCCACCCCAGGCCCCCGGTCGGGGCCGACTTCGCCGGGCTGGTCTCCTTCGAGGCGGCCCGCGCCCAGGCGGCCTTCGAGGAGGGCCTGCGGCTGCTGCCGATGCTCGACCGCCGAAGCCGGGCCTGCACCGCCGCCATGGCGGGCATCTACCACCGGCTGCTCGGCCGGATCGCCGCCGACCCGGAGTCGGTGCTGCGCGGCCGGGTGTCGCTGCCGGGCTGGGAGAAGGCGTACGTGGCGCTTTCCGGGCTCGCCGGGGGGCGTTCTTGATTCTTGCCACAGTTCTGTCACGCTGTGTCAGCGGGGAATCACTTATGGGTAGAGCCCTGTTGACCGTTGGGTCGGGCCCGGCCGCACTGACCGCGGATCCGACGGCACTGACCACGGGCGCCCCGGTCACGACCGGACCGGGCGCCGGACGCGAGGGGGAGGTCGGATGACCGGGCGAGCCGACGCCGCGCGCCCGGCCGCCGTCGTGGTCGGCGGCGGCCTCGCGGGCATCACCGCCGCGCTGCGGCTGGCGGAGGCGGGCCACCGGGTCACCCTCGCCGAGGGCCGGCCCCGCCTCGGCGGCCTGGCCTTCTCCTTCCGCCGCGGGGAGCTGACCGTCGACAACGGCCAGCACGTGTACCTGCGCTGCTGCACCGCCTACCGGGGCCTGCTGGAGCGTCTCGGCGCCAACCGGCTGGTCCACCTCCAGGAGCGGCTGGACGTGCCCGTCCTGGGCGTCTCCGGGCCCGCCGACGCGCCGGTCCGCACCCTGGGCCGGCTCGGACGCGCCGCGCTGCCGGTGCCGCTGCACCTCGCGGGCAGCCTGGCCCGCTACCCGCACCTCGGCCCGGCCGACCGGGCCCGGGTGGTCCGCGGCGCGCTCGCGCTGCGCCGGCTGGACCTCGCCGACCCGACCCTGGACGCCGTCTCCTTCGGCGACTGGCTGCGCCGGCAGGGCCAGAACGAGCGGACCGTCGCCGCGCTGTGGGACCTCGTCGGCGTGGCCACCCTGAACGCCAGGGCCGACCGGGTGTCGCTGGCACTGGCCGCGATGGTGTTCAAGACCGGCCTGCTCTCCGACCCCGGGGCCTCCGACATCGGCATGGCCGCCGTCCCGCTCGGCACCATCCACCACGACCGGGCGCTCGCCGAGCTGGAGCGCGCAGGCGTGAAGGTGCTGCTGCGCGCCCGGGTGACCGAACTCAAGCCGGCCGTCCCGCAGCACACCGTCCGACTGGAGGGCGGCGGCGAGCCGCTCACCGCCGAGACGGTGGTCCTGGCCGGCGCCCAGGACACCGCGGCGGAGCTGCTGCCGCCCGACGCGGTGGCCCGCCAGGACCGGCTCGCCCGCTTCGGCACCTCGCCGATCCTCAACGTCCACGTGGTCTACGACCGCAAGGTGCTGCGCCGGCCGTTCTTCGCCGCGCTCGGCTCGCCCGTGCAGTGGGTCTTCGACCGCACCGCGCACTCCGGGCTGGCCGGCACCTCGCTCGGCGCGGCCCACCCCGACGCCCAGTACCTGGCGCTCTCGCAGTCCGCCGTGGAGGACGAGATCGACCTTCCGGTCGCCGAACTGCGCCGCCGCTACCTGCCGGAGCTGGCCCGGCTGCTGCCCGCCGCCGGCGGGGCCGGGGTACTGGACTTCTTCGTCACCCGCGAGCGCACCGCCACCTTCGACCCGGCCCCGGGCACCGCCGCGCTGCGCCCCGGCCCGCGCACCGCCGTCCCCGGCCTGCTGCTGGCCGGCGCGTGGACGGCCACCGGCTGGCCCGCGACCATGGAGGGGGCCGTGCGCAGCGGTCACGCCGCCGCCGACGCGGTACCGGCCGCCGACGGCCGGCCCCGGCCGACCGACCGCGGCGACGGGAGGTGGCCGAGGTGACCGGCACCGCCCTCGCCGGGGACCTCGGCGAGCCCGCCAGAGCGGGTGCCCACCCGCTCGGCCCCGGCGGCGCCACCGCCACCGCCACCGGCCGCGTCGAGCCCGGCCGCACCATCACCGCCAGCCTCGGGCCGTCCCACGCGGCCAGGCACCACCAGGGAGAGGGAACGTACGTGGAGTCACGCACCGGCACCGCCGGCGGAGCCACGGCACATGCCGGACCGGTCTCGGTGCCGGAACTGCTCAACCGCACCCGCGCGCTCTGCACCCCGCCGCTGAGGGCCGCTGTCGCCCGGCTGGCCGCACCCATGGACACCGTCGCGGCGTACCACTTCGGCTGGATCGACCGGGACGGCATGCCGGTCGTGGGGGACGGCGGCAAGGCCGTGCGCCCCACCCTGGCGCTGCTCTCGGCCCAGGCCGCCGGTGCTCCGGCGGAAGCCGGGGTGCCAGGTGGGGTCGCTGTTGAACTGGTGCACAACTTCTCCCTGCTCCATGATGATCTGATGGACGGTGACGAGACCCGGCGCCACCGGGCCACCGCCTGGACGGTCTTCGGTCCGGCCCAGGCGATCCTGGTCGGTGACGCCCTGGCCACGCTCGGTACGGAGGTGCTGCTCGACGCCGCGACCGCGGGCGGCGCGAGCGCCACCGACGCCGCGCGCGCCGTACGGCTGCTCAACACCGCCAGCCGTCGGCTGATCGACGGGCAGGCGATGGACGTCGCCTTCGAACAGCGGGACACCGTCACCGTCGCCGAGTGCCTGGAGATGGAGGGCGGCAAGACCGCCGCCCTGCTCTCCGCCGGTGCCGCGCTCGGCGCCGTCCTGGCCGGGGCCGACGACCGGGTCTCGGACTCGCTCCAGCGCTTCGGCGACCACCTGGGCCTGGCCTTCCAGGCGGTGGACGACCTGCTCGGCATCTGGGGGGCCACCGAGGTCACCGGGAAGCCGCACTGGGGCGACCTGCGCCAGCGCAAGAAGTCCCTGCCGGTCGCCGCGGCGCTCGCCGAGGGCGGCCCGGCCTCCCGCGAACTGGCCGAACAGCTCGCCGACCCCAAGGGGCGCGGCGAGGAGAGCGAGACCGAGCTGGCCGCCCGCGCCCTGCTGATCGAGCAGGCCGGCGGTCGCGCCTGGACCCAGGAGGAGGCCCGCCGCCAGCACACGACTGCCCTCGCCGCTCTGGACGAGGTGCCCATGCCCGATGTGGTGCGCGAGCACTTCGTCGCACTCGCCGAATTCGTGGTGGTACGAGAGAGGTGACGTTACGTTGACAGCAACCGCGGACGGCCGGCTCGACCCTGAGTACGATCCCGAGCCGGTCGCGGTGGGCGGCCTCGCCCCGGCGCTCCTGGGCGCCGGGGAGTGGCAGCCCGAGGGGGCCGCCGCCGCGTCGGCCGACCGGACCGAGAAATCGCAGAACGGGGCCGCCTCCGCCGAGGAGGCACTGGCCCGCGCCACCACCCACCTGCTCTCCCTGCAGAGTTCCGAGGGGTGGTGGAAGGGCGATCTGGAGACCAACGTCACCATGGACGCGGAGGACTTACTGCTCCGGCAGTTCCTCGGGATCCGGACCGAGGAGCAGACCAAGGCCACCGCCGAATGGATCCGCTCCCACCAGCGCGAGGACGGCACCTGGTCCACCTTCCACGGCGGACCGGCCGAGCTCTCCACCACTGTCGAGGCGTACGTCGCCCTCAAGCTCGCCGGCGACGATCCGGGCGCCCCGCACATGATGGCCGCCGCGCGCTGGATCCGGTCGGCCGGCGGGATCGCCGCCGCCCGGGTCTTCACCCGGATTTGGCTCGCGCTGTTCGGCTGGTGGCCGTGGGAACGGCTGCCGGAGATGCCGCCCGAGATCATGTTCCTGCCGAGGTGGCTGCCCCTCAACATCTATGCCTTCGGCTGCTGGGCCCGGCAGACCATCGTCCCGCTGACCGTGGTCTCCGCGCACCGGCCGGTCCGCCCGGCGCCGTTCGCGCTGACCGAGCTGCACACCGACCCGGACGACCCCTTCCCGGTCCGGCCGCTCGCCCCGGCCACCAGCTGGGACGGCCTGTTCGAACGCCTGGACAAGGCCCTGCACGCCTACCACCACCGAGCCCTGCGCCCGCTGCGCCGGCTCGCCGTCTCCCAGGCCTGCCGCTGGATCGTCGAGCGCCAGGAGGCCGACGGCTGCTGGGGCGGCATCCAGCCGCCCGCCGTCTACTCGCTGATCGCCCTGCACCTGGAGGGCTACGAGCTCGACCACCCGGTGATGCGGGCCGGGCTCGCCTCCTTCGACCGCTTCACCGTGCACACCCCGGACGGCCGGCGCTGGCTGGAGGCCTGCCAGTCACCGGTCTGGGACACCTGCCTGGCCACCGTCGCCCTGGTCGACGCCGGACTCCCGGCCGACCACCCCGCGCTGGTCTCCGCCGTCGACTGGATGCTCGGCGAGGAGATCACCAAGCGCGGCGACTGGTCCGTCCAGCGCCCCTCGCTCGCCCCCGGCGGCTGGGCGTTCGAGTTCGAGAACGACACCTACCCCGACATCGACGACACCGCCGAGGTGGTGCTCGCGCTCTGCCGGGTCGCCCACCCGGACCCGGCCAAGGTCGCCGGCTCCGTCGACCGGGCCGTGCGGTGGAACCTCGGCATGCAGTCCAAGAACGGCGCCTGGGGTGCCTTCGACGTCGACAACACCAGCACCCTGCCGAACAAGCTGCCGTTCTGCGACTTCGGCGAGGTCGTCGACCCGCCCTCGGCGGACGTCACCGCCCACGTCGTGGAGATGCTGGCCGAGGTCGGCAAGGCCCGCGACCCGCGCACCCGGCGCGGCGTCGAGTGGCTGCTGCGCAACCAGGAGGCCGACGGCTCCTGGTTCGGCCGCTGGGGCACCAACTACATCTACGGCACCGGATCGGTGCTCCCCGCCCTGGTCGCCGTCGGCGTGCCCGCCGAGCACCCGGCGATCCGCCGCGCCGTCCGCTGGCTGGAGGACCGCCAGAACACCGACGGCGGGTGGGGCGAGGACATGCGCTCCTACGAGGACCCGGCGCGCTGGGCCGGGCGCGGCGAGTCCACCGCCTCGCAGACCGCCTGGGCGCTGATGGCATTGCTCGCGGCCGGGGAGGGGCCGGACGGCCGGGCCAACCCCGCCGTCGAGCGCGGCGTCGACTGGCTGGTGCGCACCCAGCTGCCCGAGGGCACTTGGGACGAGCCCCAGTTCACCGGCACCGGCTTCCCGTGGGACTTCTCCATCAACTACCACCTGTACCGGCTGGTCTTCCCGGTCACCGCGCTCGGCCGCTACCTGCACGGCGGCCCCGCGGCCGGCCGGCCGGCCACCGGTACCGCGCCGATCGGGGCGTCCCGGTGACCGCTGCCCCGCTGCTGGTCCTCTGCGCGCTCGGCCCCGAGGTGTGGGCCCTGCGCGGCGGGGACTGGCGCGGCGCGGCCGGCGGCCCGCCCGTCGTGGTGCGGACCGGCGTCGGCCGGCGGCGGGCCTCGCTCACCGTCAGACGGCTGCTGACCGCCGCCCCCGGCGGCTACGGGGCGCTCGTGGTGGCCGGCTTCGGCGCCTCCGTCGCGCCGGGCATCACGCCCGGCGACGTGATCGTCGCGAACGGGGTCCGCGACGCCGAGGGCAACCACTTCACCGTCGGCTCGGGGCTCGGGCTCACCCGGGCCCTGACCGCGCGCGGCCTGACCGCGCACACAGGCGTGCACCACACCGCCGACCACGTGGTGCGCGGCCTGGAACGGCGCGCCCTGCACCTGCAGGGCGCGCTCGCCGTCGACATGGAGGCCGCCGCCGTGCTGGCGGCCCTCCGCGAGCTGCGGCCCGGCCTGCCCGCGGCCGTGCTGCGGGTCGTCGTCGACACCCCCGAGCGGGAACTTCTGCGCCCGGGGACCCTTCCGGCCGGCGTCCGCGCCTGGCGGACGCTCCGCGCCACGGTGCCCGCCCTGGTCGACTGGCACCTGCGGAACGACCGGGCGGGCCGGGACCGGCCCCCGCCCGCCACCCTCGACCACCACCCCACATCCTCGACGCTCCCTCAGGAGGCGAGCTAGCCATGGCCATGCCGTTGCGCCAGACCGTGCGGGTCGGCACCTACCTCATGCAGCAGAAGCTCAAGCGACGCGACAAGTTCCCGCTGATCGTCGAACTGGAACCGCTCTTCGCCTGCAACCTGGCCTGCGAGGGGTGCGGCAAGATCCAGCACCCGGCCGGGGTGCTGAAGCAGCGGATGCCGGTCGCCCAGGCAGTCGGCGCGGTCCTGGAGTCGGGCGCCCCGATGGTCTCGATCGCGGGCGGCGAGCCGTTGATGCACCCGCAGATCGACGAGATCGTCCGGCAGCTGGTCGAGCGCCGCAAGTACGTGTTCCTCTGCACCAACGCGCTGCTGATGCGCAAGAAGCTGGACAAGTTCAAGCCCTCGCCGTACTTCACCTTCACCGTGCACATCGACGGGCTGCGCGAGCGGCACGACGCCTCGGTGGCCAAGGAGGGCACCTTCGACGAGGCGGTGGAGGCGATCAAGGAGGCCAAGCGGCGCGGCTTCCGGGTGACCACCAACTCCACCTTCTTCAACACCGACACCCCGCAGACCATCATCGACGTGCTCGACTACCTCAACGACGACCTCCAGGTCGACGAGATGATGATCTCCCCGGCCTTCGCCTACGAGAAGGCACCCGACCAGGAGCACTTCCTCGGCGTCGAACAGACCCGCGAGCTGTTCCGCAAGACCTTCGCCGGCGGCAACCGGCGGCGCTGGCGCCTCAACCACAGCCCGCTCTTCCTGGACTTCCTGGAGGGCAAGGTCGACTTCGAGTGCACCGCCTGGGGCATCCCCAACTACTCGCTCTTCGGCTGGCAGCGGCCCTGCTACCTGATGGCCGACGGCTATGTGCCGACCTACCGCGAGCTGATCGAGAAGACCGACTGGGACAAGTACGGACGCGGCAAGGACGCCCGCTGCTCCAACTGCATGGCGCACTGCGGCTACGAGCCGACCGCCGTCCTCGCCACCATGGGCTCCCTGAAGGAGTCGCTGCGGGCGCTCACCGAGACCGTCGGCTCCAACCGGGGCCGCTGACCGCACCCGTCGGCGGACGGCCCACCGGCCGTCCGCCCCGTCCGGCCCGGGGCCCGCACCCGGGCCGGACCCCCCACCCCGCGAGGCCGCGGCCCGACCGCGGCGGTACCACCGCACCGCTCCGAGTCGTGAGGTGAAAGCCATGTCACTGCTCTCCAGCGTCACATCCCCGGCGGACCTGAGAGCCCTCCCGGCCGCCGAGCTGCCCCGGCTGGCCGGCGAGATCCGGGAGTTCCTGATCGACGCCGTCACCCGGACCGGCGGACATCTCGGCCCCAACCTCGGTGTGGTCGAGCTGACCATCGCCCTGCACCGGGTTTTCGACTCCCCGCACGACCGGATCGTCTGGGACACCGGCCACCAGAGCTACGTCCACAAGCTGCTCACCGGCCGCCAGGACTTCTCGGGGCTGCGGACGAAGGGCGGGCTGTCCGGCTACCCCTCGCGCGCCGAGTCCGAACACGACCTGGTCGAGAACTCGCACGCCTCCACCGCGCTCTCCTACGCCGACGGCCTGGCCAAGGCCGCCCAGCTGCTCGGCCAGCACGACCGGCACACCGTCGCGGTGATCGGCGACGGCGCGCTCACCGGCGGCCTCGCCTGGGAGGCGCTCAACAACATCGCCGCCGCCAAGGACCGGCCGCTGGTCATCGTCGTCAACGACAACGAGCGCTCCTACGCCCGCACCATCGGCGGCCTCGCCAACCACCTCGCCACCCTGCGCACCACCCAGGGCTACGAGCGTTTCCTGTCCTGGGGCAAGGGCACCCTGAAGCGCACCCCGGTGGTCGGCCAGCCGATCTTCGAGGCGCTGCACGGCGCCAAGAAGGGCTTCAAGGACGCCTTCGCGCCCCAGGGCATGTTCGAGGACCTCGGGCTCAAGTACCTCGGCCCGATCGACGGCCACGACCTCGCCGCGCTGGAGTCCGCGCTCGGCAAGGCGCGCGGCTTCGGCGGCCCGGTGATCGTGCACTGCCTCACCGTCAAGGGCCGCGGCTACCGGCCCGCCGAACAGGACGAGGCGGACCGCTTCCACGCCGTCAACCCGATCGACCCCTACACCTGCCTGCCGATCTCGCCCAGCACCGGCGTCTCCTGGACCTCGGTGTTCGGCGACGAGCTGCTGGCCGTCGGCGCCGAACGCCCGGACGTGGTGGCGATCACCGCCGCCATGCTGCAGCCGGTGGGACTGGCGAAGTTCGCCAAGGCGTACCCGGAGCGCACCTTCGACGTCGGCATCGCCGAGCAGCACGCCGTCACCAGCGCGGCCGGCCTGGCCACCGGCGGACTGCACCCTGTGGTGGCGGTCTACGCGACCTTCCTCAACCGGGCCTTCGACCAGGTGCTGATGGACGTCGCCCTGCACCGGCTGGGCGTCACCTTCGTACTGGACCGCTCCGGGGTGACCGGCCCGGACGGTGCCTCGCACAACGGCATGTGGGACATGTCGATCCTCCAGGTCGTCCCCGGGCTGCGGCTCGCCGCCCCGCGCGACGCCGACGAACTGCGCGCCCAGCTGCGCGAGGCGGTGGACGTCGCCGACGCCCCGACCGTGGTGCGCTTCCCCAAGGCGACCATCGGCCCGGCCGTCCCCGCGATCGAGCGGGTCGGCGGCGTGGACGTGCTGCTGCGCACCGGGGAGCTGCCGGAGATCCTGCTGGTCACCGTCGGCACCACGGCCGCCGCCGGGCTGGACGCGGCCCGGCTGCTGCTCGCCGAGGGGTTCACCGCGACCGTGGTCGACCCGCGCTGGGTCAAGCCGGTCGACCCGGCCCTGCCGGAGCTCGCCGCCCGGCACCGGCTGGTGGTCACGGTCGAGGACAACGGCCGTGCCGGCGGCGTCGGCGCGGCGATCGCCCAGGCGCTGCGGGACGCCGACGTGGACGTCCCGGTGCGGGTGCTGGGCCTGCCGCAGGAGTTCCTCGGGCACGCCGCGCGCGGGGAGATCCTGGAGGAGACCGGGCTGACCGGTACCGGGGTCGCCGCCCAGACCGCCGCCTTCGCCAAGCACCTGCTTCCGGCCGGTGGACTGCCGGACCGGGGGCGTTCCGACCGGGGGCGTTCCGACCGGGACCTTCCGAACCGGGACCTTCCGAACCGAGGAGCGAACCAGCGCCATGCCGGCTGACCCCGACGATCGCACCGCTCAGCGTCCCGACCGCGCCGCACCGGGCTTCGACCTGGCCGCCCTGCTCGCCGAGCGGGGCAAGGAGCGGTACGAGCTGCAGAGCCGCTACCTGAATCCGCAGCTGGCCCGGATGCTGCACACCATCGGCTTCGACAAGTACTACGAGCGGGCCCGGGGCCAGTACTTCTACGACGCCGAGGGCAACGAGTACCTCGACATGCTGGCCGGCTTCGGCATCTTCGCGCTGGGGCGCCACCACCCGGTGGTCCGCTCGGCCGTCCAGCAGGTGATGGACCTCGACCTGCCGGACCTGGTCCGCTTCGACTGCTCGCCGCTGCCCGGCCTGCTCGCCGAGCGGCTGCTGTCGTACACGCCGGGGCTGGACCGGGTGTTCTTCGGCAACAGCGGCACCGAGGCGGTCGAGACGGCGCTGAAGTTCGCCCGGTACGCCACCGGCCGCCGCCGGATCCTGTACGCGGACCACGCCTTCCACGGGCTGACCACCGGCTCCCTGTCGGTGAACGGCGAGAACGGGTTCCGCAAGGGCTTCGACCCGCTGCTGCCGGACACCGCGATCCCGCTCGGCGATCTCGGGGCGCTGGCCAAGGAGCTGAAGCGCGGTGACGTCGCGGCGCTGATCGTCGAGCCGATCCAGGGCAAGGGTGTGCAGGCGCCGCCGCCCGGCTGGCTGCGGGCCGCCCAGGACCTGCTGCACGAGCACAAGGCGCTGCTGATCTGCGACGAGGTGCAGACCGGGATCGGGCGCACCGGCGAGTTCTTCGCCTACCAGGACGAGGATGGCGTGCTGCCGGACCTGGTGTGCGCGGCCAAGGCGCTCTCCGGCGGTTATGTGCCGGTGGGGGCGACCCTCGGCAAGGGCTGGATCTTCGAGAAGGTGTACTCCTCGATGGACCGGGTGCTGGTGCACTCGGCCAGCTTCGGTTCCAACGCGCAGGCGATGGCGGCCGGGCTGGCGACCCTGGAGGTGATCCGGGACGAGCAGGTGGTGGAGAACGCCCGCAAGGTGGGCGACTACTTCCGGGCGCGGCTGACCGCGCTGGTCGACCGGTACGAGCTGCTCGCCGAGGTGCGGGGGCGCGGGCTGATGATCGGGATCGAGTTCGGGCGGCCGAAGTCGTTGAAGCTGCGGACCGGCTGGACGGCCCTGCAGGCGGCCCGCAAGGGGCTGTTCGCCCAGATGGTGGTGGTGCCGCTGCTGCAACGGCACCGGATCCTCACCCAGGTGTCCGGGGACCATCTGGAGGTGATCAAGCTGATTCCGCCGCTGATCATCACCGAGCGGGACGTGGACCGGTTCGTGGAGGCGTTCACCGAGGTGATGGAGGACGCGCACCGGGGGAGCGGTCTGATGTGGGACTTCGGGCGGACGCTGGTGAAGCAGGCGGTCGGCGGCCGCTGAGTTCGCGCGGACGCGTTTCGCGGGTTTCGCGGGGTGGGGGCGGGGCGCCCGGGGCGCCGGCTCACAGGGTCGCCGGGTCGCCGGGTTCCCACCCCGCGGGAGACCGCGGGTCAGAGCTCGGTCCGGCGGCGCCGGACCACGATGACGAGATCGACGGCGGCGAACAGGGTGAGGATCCCGCAGGCCACGGCGAAGCCGGTGAGGGTGCCCTGGCTCGGCGCACCCATTTCGGGGGCGTTCGCGGCCCAGACCGCGAACCCCGCGGTGGCCAGCGCGAACAGCGGGGTGAAGGTCAGCGAGAGCAGGTAGCGCAGCTTGAGGTCGCTGCGGGCGGTGGCGGGTTCGGTGCCGCTGTGCCACCGCCGCGGGGTCGTGGCGGGCATCCGCGGTCACCTCCCGGTCCTTGCCGGTTCGTACGGGCGGTCCTCGTACAGGCGGTCTACGATTCCAGCGTACGTCCGCTGGGCGAGCCGGGGAGGGGCGATGACGGACACGGACGCGGAGGGTTACGCGGGGCTGCGGATCGAACGGGCCGAGGAGCTGGCCCGTCGGCACGGGTGGGCCTCGGTGCGGGTGCTGCCGCAGGGCGCGGCGATGACGATGGACCACCGGGAGGGGCGGCTCAACCTCGCGGTGCGGGACGGGGTGGTGGTGCGTAGCTGGGAAGGCTAGGGCGTGTCTGTCCTGTGTCCTTCACTGTCCTTCACTGTCCTTCGCGGTCGTTCGCGGTCGTTCGACGGATGGTCGGGCGGTAACCCCACAAATGGCCCCGAGGGCATTACCGGAGGCATTCTGAATTCCGCCGCAAAGGCGTTCTCCGATCATTCGAGGCCGCTACGGGACGCTCTGGAGACGTTTTCGGATCGAATGTCCGTATGGTGTTCGTGTGCCTCTTCCCAAATCCAGGCAAAAAAACACGGGGCGGGAGACCGGCCGAGCCGGTTCCCACCCCGTGGTAACCCTGCGTAGGTTCGCCGGTTCAGTCGAGGGGGCCGCCGGCCACGTAGACCACCTGACCGGAGACGAAGCCCGCGCCCTCGCCGGCGAAGAAGGCGATGGTGTTGGCCACGTCCTCCGGCTCGCCCACGCGCCGCACCGGGATCTGGGTGGCGGCGGCGGCCTTGAACTCCTCGAAGTCCATGCCCACTCGGGCCGCGGTGGCGGCCGTCATGTCGGTGGCGATGAAGCCGGGGGCGACCGCGTTGGCGGTGATGCCGAACTTGCCGAGCTCGATGGCCAGGGTCTTGGTGAAGCCCTGCAGACCCGCCTTGGCGGCCGAGTAGTTGGCCTGGCCCCGGTTGCCCTGGGCCGAGGAGGAGGAGAGGTTGACGATCCGTCCGAAACCGGCGTCGACCATGTACTTCTGGACCGCCCGGGTCATCAGGAACGCGCCGCGGAGATGCACGTTCATGACCGTGTCCCAGTCGGATTCGGTCATCTTGAAGATCAGGTTGTCCCGCAGCACGCCCGCGTTGTTCACGAGCACGACCGGGGCGCCGAGCTCGGCGACGATCCGGTCGACCGCGGCCTGCACCTGGGCGGCGTCGGAGACGTCCGCGCCGACCGCGAGGGCCCGGCCGCCCGCGGCGGTGATCCGCTCGACGGTCTCCCGGCCGGCCGACTCCTCCAGGTCGAGCACGGCGACGGCGTAACCGTCGGCGGCCAGGCGGACGGCGGTGGCGGCGCCCAGGCCGCGGGCGGCGCCGGTGACGACGGCGACCCGCGGGGAGGTGGTCTGCTCGGTCATGCTCGGTCTCGTCTCTCTCGGAGGTCCGCGGACGTCGGAGCGAGTCCGCGGATGTCGCTCGGGTGTCGACCGGGGATCGCCCCGGTGACCGGTCGGACGCGGTTCCGTTCCGGAACGCGGTACTCAGGGAACTCCCAGGAACCGTACGGCGGGCTCTCGGGTTCCGCCGGGCCGATCCGGAGGGCGGATCCGTCCGGGTGGCCATACCCTACCGGCGGGTAGGGAGCGCGGCCAGGGCGAAGGCGCAGGTGACCGAGGGTAAGGACCGACCGGTCGGCTTTCTCCTGCGAACGGGTTACCGGCGGGTCGGCACGACGAGTAAATATGCCAATGTTGCCGAACCTGCGTCTACTATCCGCCCCTGCCTGCCAGCGAGGGCCTGCCGTTTGTATAGTGTCCGCCAGCAGCCACCGGCTGCACGGCTGGAGCGCCCTCCCTCACAGCGGGACGCCCACTCGCCGTTACTGCCCCACCCGGGTGTCCCACACACACCGGGTGTGACATCGGGACGGATACATGGTGCTGGGGGAGATCCCGACGACCCGCGTGTCCGCGCGACTGCAGCAGTCGCCCGGACACCTCATCCGCGTTGCACAGCAGGTCCACACTCGACTGTGGTCCGAACATGTCGGGGCCGATCTCACGGCCCCGCAGTTCGCGGTCCTGTTGGTTCTCGCCCTCGAACCGGGCGCCGACCAGAGGACCGTCGGCGAGCGTGCCTCGCTCGACAAGGCCACAATGGCCGAGATGGTCGCCCGGCTGGTCCGGCGCGGCCTGGTGCTGCGGCGCCGAGACCCGGCCGACGGCCGGCGCAAGCTGCTCGCTCTCTCGCAGAGCGGTGCCCAGGCTGTTCGCGAGGCCACCGGCGGAGTGGTCCGTGTGCAGCGCACGCTCTTCGAGCCGCTCACTTCGGAGGAGCAGCTGGAGATTGTCCGTGTGATGGCCAAGATAGCCAGACTGGAGCCGGCCCAGGTCGCCGTCCTGACGGACGCGCGACCGATGCTGGACGCCCAGAGGGCGATCGGCTACCTGATCAGGGTGAGCCAGCAGGTGCACACCAAGCTCTGGTCGGAGCACGTCGGTTCGGAGCTGACGGCGCCGCAGTACGCGGTGCTGGACGCGCTCGAGCTGGAGCCGGGCGCCGACCAGCGCACGGTGGGCGAGCTCGCTTCGCTGGACAAGGCCACGATGGCGGAGATGGTCAGCCGGCTGGTCCGGCGCGGCCTGGTCCAGCGTCGCCGCGACCCCTCGGACGGGCGGCGCAACCTGCTGTCGCTCTCGCCGGCGGGTCAGGACCTGCTGCACCGCTCGTCCGCGGGCGTGGCCCAGGTCCAGCGGTTGCTGCTGGCTCCGCTGGAGGAGCACGAGCACGAGGCGGCGCTCGCGCTGATCGCCAAGGCGGCGCGGCTGTAGGCGAACGCCTCGGCCGTCCGGCAAAACGATTCGCCATCCGGTCGCTCCGCGGTCGTCCGTCGCTCACCCGTCGGCCGACCGTCCTCGACCGTGGGCCGTCGGCCCCGGACCGGTGACGGTTCGCGGGTCAACACGGCGAAGGCCGCCCTCCCCGATGCGGGAGGGCGGCCTTCGCCGTTGACGCGCGGGCGGTGCCGCCGGTCCGGTCAGTTCCAGTCGAATCCCTGCGGGTCCGGGCCGATCCGGGTGCCGGTGGTGACGCCGGCGATCGCGGCGAGGTCCTCGGCGTCCAGCTCGAAGCCGGCGACGTCGAGGTTCTCCTTGATCCGCGAGGGGGTGACCGACTTCGGGATCGCGATGATGCCGCTCTGCAGGTGCCAGCGGAGCACCACCTGGGCGACGGTGCGGCCGTGCTTCTCGGCGATCCGGACCAGGGCCGGCTCGGCGAGGAGGTCCTTGCCCTGGCCGAGCGGGCTCCACGCCTCGGTGGCGATGCCGTGCTCGGCGTGGAAGGCGCGCAGCTCCTCCTGCGGGAAGTACGGGTGCAGCTCGACCTGGTTCAGCACCGGGACGAGCGAGGACTCCTCGGCCAACCGGGTGAGCTGCTCGGTGCCGAAGTTGGAGACGCCGACCGACTTGACCCGGCCGTCGGCGCGCAGCTGCTCCAGGGCCTTCCACACATTGGCGTAGCTGCCGTGCATCGGGCGCGGCCAGTGGATCAGGTAGAGGTCGAGGTACTCCAGGCCGAGCCGCTCCAGGGAGGCGTCGAACTCGCGCAGCACCGCGTCGCGGCCCTGCTCGCCGGACCAGTCGCGGGTGCCGGAGTTCCACAGCTTGGTGGTGATGTAGAGGTCCTCGCGGGCGATGCCGCCGGACAGCGCATCGGCGACGGCCTTGCCGGTGCCGGTCTCGTTCTCGTAGATCGCGGCGGTGTCGATGGAGCGGTAGCCCGCCTCGATCGCGGCGCGGACGGCGGCGGTGGCCTCCGCGTCCGGCACCTGCCAGACCCCGAAGCCGAGCTGGGGGATGAGGTTGCCGTCGTTGAGCTCGAGGCTCGGGATGTTGCTCACGGAAGGAGTGCCCTCTCCTGGTCGTCCACGGTTCCTAGGGGGCAACCGGCGGGGGTGCCGGATTTGTTCCCCGGTCCCGGAGAAATTTTCCGACGCGCGCTACCGGCGCTTGCAGCAGCCTACGGGGTGGGTCCGACGGGCGGAAAACCTGTTGCGCAGATCACATCCGGGTTGGCAGTCTCGCTGCCATGACCTCCTGACCGACCCACGGCCGTGACCCTACCGGCCTCCCCCCTCGCCCTCCGCCCGCGCCGCCTCCAACGGAGCGTCATGCTGCTCAAAACCCTCCCGCTGGCCGACCCCGGCCGTCCGGAACTCTCCTCACCGCTCGGGTTCCTGCGCTGGCTCCAGCGCGGCCAGCGGCGCGGGCAGGTGCTCGCCACCTGCTGGTCGCTGCTGGAGATGGGCTGCCAGGCGGCCCTGCCGCTGCCGGTCGGCCTCGGTGTCCAGGCCGTCGTCGACGGGGACTCCGGCGCCCTGTGGCGGGCCGGCGTGCTCGCCCTGGTGCTGGCGGCGGTCTCCGCGGTCGGCACCGTCCTGCTGCACCGTCAGGCGGTCTGGAACTGGATCCACGCCGCCTGCCAGGTCCGGCAGCTGGTGGCCCGTCAGGCCTCCCACCTCGGCTCCGGGCTGTCCCGGCGGATCGCCACCGGCGAGATCGTCGCGGTCGGCAGCGGGGACGTCGAGAAGATCGGCTGGTACGTCGAGCTGGTCGCCCGGCTGCGCGGGGCGATCGTGGTCTGGCTCGGGGTGAGCGCCGCGGTGCTGGCCACCGAACCGGTGCTCGGGCTGGCCGTGCTGCTCGGGGTGCCGGTGCTCGCGGCCTCGGTCTGGCCGCTGCTGGGGCCGTTCGAGCGCCGCTACACCGAGCAGCGCGCGCTCGGCGGCAAGGCGACCGAGCTGGCCGCCGACACGGTGGCCGGACTCCGGGTGCTGCGCGGCATCGGCGGCGAGGAGCTCTTCCTCGACCGCTACCGGGCGGCCTCCCAGAAGGTCCGCGCGGCCGCCGTCCGCTCGGCCCGGATCTGGTCCCTGATGCAGGCCCAGCAAGTGCTGCTGCCCGGGCTGTTCGTGGTCGGGATCACCTGGTACGGCGCCCGGCAGGCGGCCGAGGGGCGGATCTCGATCGGCACCCTGGTCGCGGTCTACGGCGCCACGGCCTTCCTGGCCGCGCCGCTGCGGATCCTCGGCGAGGCGGCGCACGCCTGGAGCGTCGCCAGGGTCTCGGCCGGGCGGGCCGTCCGGGTGCTCTCGCTCACCCGGACCGACGGCGCCGGGACGAGCGGGCTCGCCGATCCGGCGCGCTCCGACCTGTACGACCCGGTCACCGGGCTGACCGCCCGGGCCGGGGAGCTGACCGCGGTGGTCTGCGGCGACCCGGACTTCGCCGGGGCGCTGGCCGAGCGGCTCGGCGGGCACGTCCCGGTGGCCGAGGGCGGGCAGCCGGAGCCCTCGGTCCGGCTCGGCGGCGTCGAGCTGGACACCGTCCCGCTGGCCGAGGCGCGGGCCGCCGTACTGGTGCACGACAAGGAGCCGGTGCTGCTCTCCGGCACCCTCGCGGCGCTGTTCGACATCCCCGCCTCCGGCCGGGTCGAGCCCGCCGAGGCGCTCGCCGCCGCCCGCGCGGAGGACGTGCTCGACGCCCTGGTGGACGGCTCGGCGGGCCTGACCGGCCGCGGCGAGGCGATGCGGGCGGAGATCACCGAGCGGGGCCGCTCGCTGTCCGGCGGGCAGCGCCAGCGGCTGGCGCTGGCCCGGGCGCTGCTGGCCGACCCGCCGGTCCTGGTGCTGGACGAGCCGACCAGTGCGGTCGACGCGCACACCGAGTCCCGGATCGCCGCCGGGCTGCGGAAGAACCGCGAGGGGCGCACCACGGTGGTCCTCGCGACCAGCCCGCTGCTGCTCGACCGGGCGGACCGGGTGGTGCTGGTCCGGGACGGCCGGGTGGCCGCGAGCGGCTCGCACCGCGAGCTGATGCGCGGCGAGCCGGCCTACCGGGCGGTGGTGACCCGCGAGGAGGAGCCCGCGTGGGTCGGGCCGGGGGCCGAGGTGCCGGCGCGGGTGGGGGAGCGGTCATGAGGCGCCGCCGCCCGGCCGGGGTGCGCCCCGACGCCGCGTCCCGGTGGAACCGTCCGATCCCGTCCGAGCCGAGGAGTGACGCATGAAGCCCCCCGTCCAGCAGGAGCAGGGGCCGGCCACCACGCTGCCGGTCGGCTCACCGGCCGCCGTGCGCGGCTACCTCCGGGTGCTGGCCCGGCGCCACCGCGGGGCGTTCTCGGCGGTGGTCGGGCTGCACACGGTGGCCACCGTGGCCGGGCTGGTCGGGCCGTGGGTGCTCGGCACGCTGGTCGAGTCGCTGGCCACCGGCACCGCCGGGTCCACCATCACGGTGGCCGTGGCCTGGTACCTGCTCGCGCTGGCGGTGCAGTCCGCGTTCACCTGGTGGTCGCGGCTGCGCGGCGCCGTGCTCGGCGAGCGGGTGCTGGCCGACCTCCGGGAGGACTTCCTGGTCCGCTCGGTGGCGCTGCCGACCGGTGTGCTGGAGCGGGCCGGGACGGGTGACCTGGTCTCCCGCGGCACCACCGACATCGACCGGCTGGACAAGTCGGTGCGCGAGGCGGTGCCGGAGCTGGCGGTGGCGATCGTCTCGCTGCTGCTGGTCCTCGGCGCCCTGGTGGTCACCTCGCCGCTGCTCGCGCTCACCTCGCTGCTCGGCCTGCCCCTGCTGCTGGCCTCCTCCCGCTGGTACTTCCGGCGTGCCCCGCAGTCCTACCGGAACGAGTCCGCCGGGTACGCGGCGGTGAACTCCGTGCTGGCCGAGACGGTGGACGCGGGCCGGACGGTGGAGTCGCTGCGGCTCGGCGAGCAGCGGGTCCGGCTGACCGACCGCAAGCTGGCGGAGTGGATCGCCTGGGAGCGGTACACCCTCTGGCTGCGCTCGGCGTGGTTCCCGACCATCGACGCGGTGTACACCCTGGCGGTGCTCGGTCCGCTGCTGCTCGGCGGGCTGTTCGCGCTGCGGGGCTGGATCTCCGTGGGCCAGCTGACCACCGGGGTGCTGTACGCGCAGGCGCTGGTGGCCCCGGTCGACCTGATCCTGCGGTGGTACGACGAGCTGCAGATCGGGCAGGCCTCGCTGGCCCGGCTGGTCGGCGTGCACGAGGTGCCGATGGCGGAGAACGACGACGAGGCCCGGCCGAGCGGGCGGCGGGTCGAGGCGCGGGACGTGCGCTTCGGCTACCGGGAGGGCGCCGATGTGCTGCACGGCATCAGCCTGGACGTCGCGCCGGGCAGCCGGGTGGCCCTGGTCGGGCCGTCCGGGGCCGGGAAGTCCACGCTGGGCCGGTTGCTGGCCGGGATCTACGCCCCGGGCCGGGGCAGTGTGACCCTCGGCGGGGCGGCGCTGTCCCGGATGCCGGCCGAGCGGGTGCGCTCCGAGGTGGCGCTGGTCAACCAGGAGCACCATGTGTTCGTCGGGACGCTCCGGGACAACCTGCTGCTGGCCGCGCCCGGGGCGGACGACGCCGAGCTGCGCGGGGCGCTGGACGCGGTGGACGCCGGGGAGTGGGTGGACGCGCTTTCGGCCGGTCTCGACACCGAGGTCGGCTCCGGCGGCGCCGCGCTGACGCCGCCGCAGGCCCAGCAGCTGGCGCTGGCCCGGCTGGTGCTGGCGGATCCGCACACCCTGGTGCTGGACGAGGCCACCTCGCTGCTGGACCCGCGGGCCGCCCGGCACCTGGAGCGTTCGCTCTCCCGGGTGCTGGAGGGCCGTACGGTGATCGCCATCGCGCACCGGCTGCACACCGCGCACGACGCGGACGTGATCGCGGTGGTCGAGGACGGGCGGATCAGCGAGTACGGCAGCCACCCGGAGCTGGTGGCGGCCGGCGGTCCGTACGCGGCGCTGTGGCGGTCCTGGCGGGACGAGGGGTGAGACCGCACCGCCGACGGAGCACGGTCGGCGGCGCATGACGGAGAATCACGGAGCGTGACGAGAGGTGACCCGGCGCGGGGCGGGGTTGCCCCGTGCGGGTTACTCCCGGGCGCGTGGCCGGGCAAACCCTCCCATTCGCCCGCAGACTGCACGGGTGACCAAGATTTCGGACGGCGCCTCCGGCACCAAGCGCAGTGAGATCGGTGGGATTCCCACCCGGTACATCGGGATCGGCGTCATCGTCGTCCTCGCGGTGTGGTTCCTGTTCGCCAACCTCGACAAGGTGCAGATCCAGTTCTGGGTGTTCACCGTGACCGCTCCGCTCTGGATCGCCCTGCTGGGCACCCTGATCGCCGGCGGGGCCCTCGGCTGGCTGCTGAAGGGGCGGCGCGGACGGTGAGCACCGCCGAGCCGCCACCCGGGCCCGGACCGGCTTCCGGCCCCGGGCCCGGCGGCTTCACCCCGCTGATCGAGATGCGCGGGGTCAACAAGCACTTCGGTGCGCTGCACGTGCTCCAGGACATCGAGCTGACGATCGGCCGCGGCGAGGTCGTGGTGGTGATCGGGCCGTCCGGCTCCGGGAAGTCCACGCTCTGCCGGGCCGTCAACCGGCTGGAGCCGATCGAGTCCGGCACCATCCTGATCGACGGCCGGCCGCTGCCCGAGGAAGGCAAGGGGCTGGCCCGGCTGCGGGCCGACGTCGGGATGGTGTTCCAGTCCTTCAACCTGTTCGCGCACCGGACCGTGCTGCAGAACGTCTCGCTGGCGCAGATCAAGGTGCGCGGACGGGCCAGGGCCGAGGCGGACGCCAAGTCCAGGGCGCTGCTGGAGCGGGTCGGGCTGGCCGACCAGGCGGACAAGTACCCGGCCCAGCTCTCCGGGGGCCAGCAGCAGCGGGTGGCGATCGCCCGGGCGCTGGCGATGGACCCGAAGGCGCTGCTCTTCGACGAGCCGACCTCGGCCCTGGACCCCGAGATGATCAACGAGGTGCTGGACGTGATGCGCCTGCTGGCGCACGAGGGCATGACCATGGTCGTGGTGACCCACGAGATGGGCTTCGCCCGCTCCGCCGCCAACCGGGTGGTCTTCATGGCGGACGGCCGGATCGTCGAGGACCGCGCGCCGGAGGATTTCTTCGGAGCCCCGGAGAGCGAGCGCGCCCGGGACTTCCTCTCCAAGATCCTGAAGCACTGAGGCCCGGCCCGTGAAGAAGACCGTCACCCTGCTGGCCGCGGCCCTGCTGCTGGCCGGCTGCGGCAAACCCGGCACCCCGCCGCCCAAGGGGCCGCAGCCCAGCGCGCTGCCCAGCTACCAGGTGGCGACCGGGAACCCGGTCACCGGCTCCCCGACCCTGGACGGCGCCCGGGCCCGGGGGCACCTGGTGGTCGGTGCCAAGGAGGACCAGCCCTACCTCGGCCAGAAGAACCCGGCCACCGGCGTGTACTCCGGCTTCGACATCGAGATCGCCAAGATGGTCGGCGCCGACCTGGGCTTCGGCCCGGACCGGATCGAGTTCCGCACCATCGCCTCGGCCAACCGCGAGACCGCGCTGCAGAACGGCCAGGTCGACTACTACGTCGGCACCTACACCATCAACGACAACCGCAAGAAGCTGGTCGGCTTCGCCGGGCCGTACTACCTGGCCGGGCAGTCGCTGCTGGTGCGCAAGAACAACAAGGACATCAACGGACCGCAGGACCTGGACGGCAAGAAGGTCTGCTCGGCGGCCGGCTCCACCCCGTACCAGCGGATCCAGAAGCAGTACCCGAAGGCGGAGCTGATCGGCTACGACACCTACTCGGCCTGCGTGGACAACCTGATCACCTCCCAGGTGGACGCCGTCACCACGGACAACACCATCCTGATGGGCTACGCGGCCAAGGTGCCGGACGAGCTCAAGGTGGTCGGCCCGCTGTTCTCCCAGGAGCCGTACGGGATCGGCACGCCCAAGAACGACACCGTGCTGCGCGGCGCGCTCAACGACGCGCTGGCGCGCCACGAGGAGAACGGCGACTGGAAGAAGGCGTACGACGCGACCCTCGGCCTGTCCGGGATCCCCGCGCCCACCCCGCCGCCGATCGACCGGTACTGAGGGAGGGCCGGGCTGTGAAAACGCTGACCGACAACTGGTCGACCTACTGGGAGGGCTTCCTCGGGACGCTCTCGCTGTTCGCGGTGAGCGCGGTGCTGGCCCTGGTGCTCGGGGTGCTGATCGCGAGTTTCCGGGTCTCGCCGGTGAAGCCGCTGCGGGTGTTCGGCACCACCTGGGTGACGCTGCTGCGCAACACCCCGCTCACCCTGCTGTTCTTCATCGTGGTGCTGGGCCTGCCGCGCTTCGACATCACCCTGCCGTTCTTCACCTTCGCGGTGCTCGCGCTCGGCTGCTACACCTCGGCCTTCGTCTGCGAGGCGATGCGCGCGGGCGTGAACACCGTGCCGGTCGGCCAGGGCGAGGCGGCGCGCAGCCTGGGCATGACCTTCGGCCAGACGATGGGGCTGGTGGTGCTGCCGCAGGCGTACCGGTCGGTGGTGGCCCCGATCGGCAGTGTGATGATCGCGCTGGCGAAGAACACCGCGATCGCGGGCTCGTTCAGCGTCACCGAGCTGCTCGGCACCTACCGGACCATCAACGAGCTGGGCTACAGCATCGTCTGGACCTTCGTCTGGATCGCCGTCGGCTACCTGATCATCACCCTGGCCGTCAGTGTCGTGTTCAACCTGCTGGAACGACGAGTGGCGGTGTCGCGATGACGGTGGAATCCTCGGCGCTCTACGACATCCCGGGCCCGAAGGCGCTCGCCCGGCACCGGCTGTACGGCGGGATCGCGCTGCTGGTGATCGCCGCGCTGCTCGGCTGGATCGTCTACATGCTCTTCCACACCCAGCAGTTCACCGAGTCCAAGTGGATGGCCTTCGAGTACAAGGGCGTCCAGGAGCTGCTGCTGCGCGGGCTCGGCAACACCCTCAAGGCCTTCGGCTGGACGGTGCTGTTCGCGCTGCCGTTCGGCGCGCTGTTCGCCGCCGGGCGGCTCTCCGACCACCGCGCGGTGCGGATGCTGTCCACGCTGGTGGTGGAGTTCTTCCGGGCCATGCCGCTGCTGGTGATGATCTTCTTCATCTTCGTCGCGCTCAAGGTCGCGCCGCTCTGGGCACTGGTGGCGGGACTGGTGCTCTACAACGGCTCGGTGCTGGCCGAGGTGTTCCGGGCCGGGGTGCTGGCGGTGCCCAAGGGGCAGAAGGAGGCGGCCTACGCGCTCGGCATGCGCAAGACCCAGGTCATGGCCTACGTCCTGGTGCCGCAGGCCAACCGGGCGATGCTGCCGGCCATCATCAGCCAGCTGGTGGTGGCGCTCAAGGACACCTCGCTGGGTTTCCTGATCACCTACGAGGAGTTCCTGCACGCGGGCAAGCTGATCGCCACCAACCTGGACTACGACCTGCCGTTCATCCCGGTGGTGATGGTGATCGCGCCGATCTACATCGGCATGTGTCTGCTGCTGTCCTGGTTCGCGCGCTGGGTCGAGCGGCAGAGCCGGCGCCGGCCGAGCATGCGGGGCGGGGCGCCGGTGGCCAGTGCCGAGGTGGCGATGGGGCTGCCGCCGGCCGCGCAGGGGTGACCGCGCGGCCCGATCGCCGGGGGCGCGAGGGGTGTCCGTTCCCGGAGTGAACCATAGGTACGAACGGGGGTCGGCTCGATACCTCCAAACTCTGCTTATGATTGCCGGGCAGTGGCACGGCGGCCGGGCGGAGGCACAGTGGAGCCGGTATTCGACTCACGGCACATCCGGACCTTCCACGAGGTCGTCCGGGCCGGCTCCTACTCGGCGGCGGCCCGCGAACTCGGCTACACCCAGCCCGCCATCACCCAGCAGATGAAGGCCCTGGAACGCAGCGTCGGCCTGCCGCTGTTCACCCGGGCCGGGCGCGGGCTGCGGCTCACCGAGGCGGGCGAGGCGCTCTCCCGGCACGCCGAGCAGATCCTCGGCAGCCTCTCCGCCGCCCAGCAGCAGCTGGCCGCACTGGCCCGGCTGCGCGCCGGACGCGTCCGGGTCTGCGCGTTCCCGAGCGCCAACGCCACTCTGATACCCGAGACCATGGCCCGGCTGCTCGCCGAGCACCCGGGCGTCCGGGTCGAACTGCTGGAGGCCGAGCCGCCCGACTCCGTGCAGCGGCTGCTGCGCGGCGAGTGCGACATCGCGCTGGCCTTCCGCTATCCCGGCGCGCCCGCCGAGGTGCCGCCGGAGCTGGACGAGATCCCGCTGATGGAGGACCTGCTGACGGTGCTGCTGCCGGTCGGCCACCCGCTCGGCCGCCGGCACGCCGTCCGGCTCGCCGATCTCGACGGCGAGCGGTGGATCGCCGGCTGCCCGCGCTGCCGGGCCAACCTGCTGCACGTCTGCGCGGAGGAGGGGTTCGCGCCGGACATCGTGTTCTCCACCGACGACAATCTCGCGGTGCAGAGCCTGGTCGCCGCCGGGGTCGGGATCGCGCTGATGCCCGCGCTGGTGCTCTCCTTCATGTGCCACCGCAAGGTCACCGGCCGGGCCGTGGAGCCGCATCTGCGGCGGCAGGTCAGTGCGTACGTGCTCCGCGAGCACCGGCGGATCCCCGCCACCGCGCTGGTGCTCGACCAACTGCGGCAGGCGGCGGCGGCCCGCGTCGGGTGCTGATCCGGGGGGCCGGGCGTCGAACCCGGGCCGATCGGCCCCGGACTGATCGAGCCTGGCCCGATTGATCCTGGCCTGATCGGTCCCGGCCCGATCGATAAGCAATGGTTGGGGGAGGGTGAAAGAACCCTCCTTGGACGTGATAGGTCGCGCGGGGCGACGCTACCGCCATGACAACGTCAGCCACGGTCGGCAGCGGCCGGCTCACCGAGCGTATGACCGCCCTCGTCGGCGAGATCCGCGCCGTGGTGGACCGCGGCCTGCCACCGGAACTCACCGCCTACCTGGTCGGCGAGCGCCTCGCCCCGCACCTCGGCGACAGCGAGCTGCTCTCCGCCGAGCAGCGCGAGGGCGACCCGGACCGCTACCGCCAGCACGTCCTCCACGCCGAGGAGGACGGCTCCTTCTCGGTCGTCGCGCTGGTCTGGCTGCCCGGCCAGCGGACCCCGATCCACGACCACGTCTCCTGGTGCGTGGCCGGCGTCCACCAGGGCCAGGAGAGCGAGACCCGCTACCGGCTGGTGTCCGACGGACGCACCGCCCACCTGGTGGAGACCGAGCACGTGGTCGGCCCGGCCGGCACCGTGGCCGCGTTCGCCCCGCCCGGCGACATCCACCTGGTCCGCAACGCGTGCGGCTCCACCGCCATCTCCGTCCACGTGTACGGCGCCGACGTGGCCAAGCTCGGCACCAGCATCCGGCGCGTCTACCGGCTGCCCGCCGGCGAACAGCGGTGAGCCCCGTATGGCCCTGACCCTCCGGGACCGCCGGGTGCGGCCGGTCCGCACCCGCGTCCTGCCCCCGCTCGGCGGCGACGCCCCCGGCCTGCTGCTCGCGGTGCTCGGCGTGGCCGCCGCGATCGCCGTCCACCAGGCCGTTCCCGCCGTGCCCAAGCTCACCGCCGCCGTCGTGCTCGGCATCGCCGCCGCCCACCTGCCCGGGCTGCGACCGGTGGTCCGCGGCGTCGCCCGGCCCGGGCTCTCGATGGCCGGCAAGCGGCTGATGCGGATCGGCATCGTGCTGCTCGGCCTCAAACTGAGCCTCGACGACGTGCTCGGCCTCGGCTGGGCCACTGTCGCCATGGTGCTCACCGTGGTCGGGGCCACCTTCGCCGGCACGCTCTGGCTCGGGCGGCGGCTCGGGCTGCCCGGCGACCAGCCGCTGCTGGTCGCCACCGGCTACTCGATCTGCGGCGCCTCGGCGATCGGCGCGGTCAGCCAGGCCGCCGGCAGCGAGGAGGAGGACGTCGCCGCCTCCGTCGCCCTGGTCACCCTCTGCGGGACCCTGGCGATCGCCGTCCTGCCGCTGCTCCAGCAGCCGCTCGGGCTCGACCCCAGCGGCTTCGGGCGCTGGGTCGGCGCCAGCGTCCACGACGTCGGGCAGGTGGTCGCCACCGCGCAGACCGGCGGCGCCGGCGCGCTGCGCGAAGCGGTGCTGGTCAAACTGATGCGGGTGGTCCTGCTGGCGCCGCTGGTCGCCGGGGTCGCGGTGGCCGTCCGGCGCTCGCACCGGCGGGCCGGCACCGCGCCGACCGCCGGCAAGCGTCCGCCGCTGCTGCCGCTGTTCGTCGCCGGGTTCCTGGCCATGATCGTGCTGCGCACCACCGGGGTACTGCCCGAGCGGGCCCTCGCGCTCGCCGGGGACACCCAGGAGCTGCTGCTCGCGGCCGCCCTGTTCGGGCTCGGCAGCGCCGTCCATCTGCCGACCATGGTGCGCACCGGCGGCCGGATCGCGCTGCTCGGGCTCGGCTCCTGGCTGGTGGTGGCGGGGGTGTCGTACGCCGGAGTGCTGATCACCACGTAACCACCGGAGTGCTGATCACCACGTAAATCGGGCGCCCGCCGGGGCCGGCTCGGCTATCGTCGGGCGGGTGGTCCGGCCCTCGGAGGTCGTCCCGCGTGCCCGTGCCCCCGACTCCGCGGAGGAACCCGCCGCATGTACAGCGCACTGCCCGAACGGGACGGCTCCGCCGCCGTCGTCACGCTGGACCGGCGCGAGGGTCCGTTCGGGGAAGTGGCGCTGCGCCGGCGCGGGCAGGACTACGAGATCATCGCCAACGGCTGCTTCCTGATGGACACCGCCGACGGGCGCTCCGAGCGGTTGCTGATCGGGGTGGCGCTGGAGGAGCTCGACCGGACCGGGCCGGTGGCGCGGCCGTCCCTGCTGATCGGCGGGCTCGGGGTGGGATTCTCGTTGGCGCACGCGGCGGCCGAGCCGCGCTGGGGCCGGATCGCGGTGGTGGAGCGCGAGAGCGCGATCATCGACTGGCACCGCAGTGGACCGCTGGCCGCGTTCTCGGCCGGGGCGCTGGAGGACGAGCGGGTCGAGGTGCTGCACACCGACCTGCTGGAGTACCTGGCCGGGGCCGACGGCGCCCGCTACGACGCGCTGTGCCTGGACATCGACAACGGGCCGGACTGGACCGTCACCGACGGCAACGCCGGGCTGTACGGCGCGGACGGACTGGCGGTGCTGCGCCACCGGCTGGAGCCGGGCGGGGTGCTGGCGGTCTGGAGCGCCCGGCCGTCGCCGGACTTCGAGGAGGAGCTGCGGGCGGCCGGCTTCTCCGACGTGGTGACCCATGAGATCGAGGTCGCCCGGGGTGTGCCCGACGTCGTGCACCTGGCCCGCCGCGCGCGGTGAGCAGGCTCGACCGCTCGCCGCTCTCCCACACTTTGCAAAGTCTGCACTTTGCAAAGTGTGGGAGGCGGCCGTCGGGGCGGGCCAGGGCCTGACGGCCGGAGAGTGACGGTCAGGGCATGGACGGACGGGGTGTCAACGGTCGGGGTGTCAACGGACGGGGCTACTTGAGGCCGTTGTCCACCGCGGCCATCAGCTCGCCGTTCGGGGTGTCACCGTCGAAGGCCCAGATCATCGCGCCGGCCAGCCCCTGGGACTTGATCCAGGCGGTCTTGCGGGCGATCTCGGTCGGGTCGTCGTAGGAGTAGAACACCGTGCCGTTGTAGATGTAGGCGTACCCGGCGACCGGGTCCCGGTAGATGGTGTAACCACCGCCGGTGGCCATCTGCTTGAGCTTCTTGTAGTCCTCGAAGCCGGCCTCGTAGGTGCCCGGGCCGGGGCCCGTCGCGGTCTGGAAGAGGCCGTTGGTGGTGCCGCGCGGGACGCCCGTCCAGCCTCGGCCGTAGAACGGGATGCCCAGCGTGAGCTTGCTCTTCGGGGCACCGCCGGAGACGTACGCGCCGATCGCGACCTCGGAGCTGAACTGCCGGGCCGGCGGGTTCGGGTCGCCCGCCGCGACCTTGATCGCGGACTGCTGGTTGGTGACCATCTCCCAGCCGCCGTGGTAGTCGTAGCCCTGGATGGTGGCGAAGTCGAAGGCGCCGAACAGGCCGGGGATGTCGATGCCGGCGGCGACCTTCGCCGGGTCGGCCGGGAGGAATGCGCTCAGCGTGTAGTGCTTGCCGGTGGTGGCGCCGAGGGCGTCCAGCTGGCGGCGGAACTCCTGGGCCAGCAGGGTGTAGTTGGCCTTGTCGGCGGGCCGGAAGATGTTCCCGGTGTGCCCGTCGGAGTTCGGCCACTCCCAGTCGAGGTCGATGCCCTCGAAGATGCCCGCCGCGCTGCCCGCGCCGCCGCGGCCGTCGATCACCGGCAGATTGCCCTTGATGTACATGTCGATGCAGGAGCTGACCAGCGCCTTGCGGGAGGCGTCGGTGGCCGCCGCGTCGGAGAACCACTTGCTGTACGACCAACCGCCCAGCGAGATCTGGATCTTGAGGTTGGGGTACTTGGCCTTGAGCTGCTTCAGCTGGTTGAAGTTGCCAGCCAGCTTCTGGTCCCAGGTGTCGGTGGTCCCGGCCACCGAGCTGCCCGCGTCCCAGCCCTTGCCGAAGTCGGCCCAGGCGTCACCGGCGCCGTCGCCCGCGTTCGGGTCGTTGTCCGGACCGGCCGCCTTGTTGGTGATGAAGCACTGCTTGGTGCTCGGGTGGATGTTGGCGAAGGCGTAGTTGAGCGTGGTGAGCCGGCCGGCCGAGCCCGAGGTGTCGAGCTGCTTCACGCTGTAGCCGCGGGCGTAGATGCTCCACTGGGTGAAGTAGCCGATCTTCAGCGCGGCCGGGTTGCTGCCGCCGGGCTTGGTCTTCCCGGTCACCGGGCCGGAGGCGGGCGAGACGTTGCCGGCCGCGTCCCGGGCCTTGACGGTGAAGGTGTACGAGGTGTCCGGCGCCAGGCTGCCGACGGTCGCGGCGGGCGTGGTCACGGTCGCGGCCAGCGCGGTGCCGTTGTACACGTCGTAGGCGGTGACGCCGACGTTGTCGGTGCTCGGGGCCCAGCTCAGCGAGACGGAGCTGGCGTCCGAGCCGGTCACGGCGGGGGTGCCCGGCGTGCTGGGCGCCTCGCGGTCCTCGACCGGGGGACTGGTGGTGGCGCTCACCGGGCCGGCCGCCGCGGAGCGGTTGCCCGCCGCGTCGAAGGCCTGGACGGTGAACTGGTAGGCGGTGCCGGCGGTCAGGCCCTGCACGGTGACACCGGTGGTGGCGCCGTCGGCGGTGGCCACCTTGGTGCCGCCCTGGAACACGTCGTAGCCGGTGACGGCCACGTTGTCGGTGCTGGCGGTCCAGGACAGGTCGACCGAGGTCTGGGTGACGGTGCCGGTCCTGAGGTTGCCGGGGACGGTCGGCGCGGTCTGGTCGCCGCCGCTGTTGCCGTCGCAGGGCTGGCCGTTGACCTTGCAGTTCTTCAGCGGCTGGTAGCTGCCGGAGTAGGCGATGTTGAAGCCGACGTTGTAGGTGCCGCCGGCCGGCAGAGTCGCGGCCCAGCCGGGGTTCTTCACCGTGACGTGGGAGGCCGAGGTGGTGTAGCTGGCGTTCCAGAGGCCCGCCACGGTGTTGCCGGTCGGGAGGTCGAACTCCAGGGTCCAGCCGTTGACCGGGGCGCTGGAGCCGTTGGTGATGGTGTAACTGCCCTCGTAGCCGGTGCTCCAGTCGCTGCCCTTGGCGAAGGCCGCGGTGACGGACCCGGCGGCGGCCTCGGCGGCCGAGGTGGCGGCACGCTCGGCCGCGGCGCTGGCCAGGGTGGCGGGGAGGGCGGCGGCGAGAACCGGGACAAGCAGGGTCCCGGCTGCCAGTAGCGGCAGGCTGATCCGACGTCTGCGCATGGATGTGGCTCCTGTCCTGGGGTCCCGGGGCAGGCCCGGACGCCCCGTTACCCGTGGGGAGGTGTCAGGTGCGTGGAGCGGTGTGCTCCGGGCCATGGGGGCGGCGCGGAACCGGTCCTCGGGCCGTCGGGGTGCCACGGAGGATCCTGTGCCGAGGGTAGGGAGCGGACCGGCAACTGGCAATAGGTCTGTACCAGTTGACGGTCGTGGGCATGACGGACGGCGCGCACCCGCCCGGTCCGCCGGTGGAAGGGCGGGCCGGGCGGGTGCGCGCGGGTCGGGCCGGGGTGGCGGGGCGCGGTTCGGCTCAGCCGAAGGGGTCGCGCTCCGGCGCGGGGACGCTCGGCGGGGCGGTCGGCGGCGGCGGGACGGACTGCGGGCCGGGCACGGTCGTGCCGAACGGGTCGGCGGCCCGCTCGGCGGCGGTCACCGTACCGAAGGGGTCGGGGGCGGCCACGGCCTGGTGCGC
>NZ_LGDO01000346.1:0-123960 GCF_001279805.1 Streptomyces sp. XY431 | reverse complement strand
CAGCAGCCCCGCCCCGGCCGCCAGCGCGGCCACCCGGACCACCGGCGCGCCGCCGGTCGGCCGAACCTCCGCCGGCAACCCGGCCAGGACCCGTTCCAGGGCCTCCACCCCGGCCGGGGCCGCCCCCGGCCGCCGCGCACCGGCCGCCACCGCCGCCCCGGCCACCAGCGCGACCACGGCGAGGTCGACCACCACCCGGGCCCGGAACTCCCCCGCCCCCGCGCACTGCGCCACCACCGCGCACGCCACCGCGCAGTAGCCCGCCCAGACCGCCGGGACCCCGCCGCGGCCCCCCGGCCGCCCCGCGGCGCGCGCCGCCACCCGGCCGGCCGCCCGGTACAACTGGCCCACCGCCAGCAGCCCGAGCCCCAGCGGTGCGACCGAAAGCGGCACCGCGGCCGGCCCGCGCAGCACCGGCGCACCGTGCCCCAGCAGCCACAACGCGGACGCCAGCCGCAGCGCCCCGGCCGCGCCGTCGTCCGCGAACGGGGTCACCACCCAGAGCCCGAGCACCGGAACGGTGACCACCGACAGCCCTAGCAGGGCCGTCCGGACCCCGGTGAGCAGGGCGGAGAGGACGGGCCTGGCCCCCAGTTCGCCCGGCGCTTCCAGAATCGGACGACCCGTCAGCTGCGTCATGGGCCTCATCGTGCCAAGGCGACTCGCCATGCTCCGTGAAGAGGCAAACCGCCGGGGTGTCCCAGATTATTGGCTTATGCGCATTTTCAGACCATGCCCTCTCACCGCCGCGACCGATCCGGCCCGGAGCGTCTGATGACCAAGCCCCCGACCGCCGCCCGCACCGGCACCCAGCCCGCGCCTCCCGCCGCACCCGCCGCCGCGTCCGCCTCGCCGAACCGCGGCGGGAAGGCGCGCCCCGGAAAGCGCAAGGGCGGCCGGGGCCGGACCGGCACCACCACCGGAGCGGACGGGGCCGCGCAGAACGGCGGGGGGATGCCGGACGCGGACGCGACGGCACTGCTGCGCCGACTGACGGCCCGTGAGACCGAGGCGTTCGCCCACCTCGCGGCCGGCCGGGACCTCGCCGAGACCGCCACCGCACTGGGCGTCACCCCCACCACCGCCCGCAGCTACCAGCACCGCGCCCTGCGCAAGCTGGGCACCCGCACCCAGGCCGAGATCGCCGCTCTCGCCGCGCTGCTGCCGACTCCCCCGGGGGCGGGGGCGGGGACGGGTGCCTCGTCGGCTTCGGCTCCGACGGGTTCTGCGGATCCGGCGTCAGCTTCGGCTCCGCCTGCGGCTGCGGCTGCGGCTGCGGCGAAGGCCAGGGCGGATGGCGACGGCCGCCGACCGGCCGCGCCGACGGCAGGACCCGCGCGCACCGGCCGACCGCCGACGGCGGCGGCGGCCCAGGACGCCACGCCGGGCACGCCCGTGACGCCCGGCCTGGATCCGAAGCCCACCCGGACCCGGCCGGGCGTGGTCGCCGCGGCCGAGGCCACCGCCGCACAGCCGTCCGGCACCGCGCCCGCACCCGCACCCGCGCCCGCGCGGCCGACGCGGACGGGCAAGGGCCCCGAGCCCCGCCCGACAAGCGTGACGGCCGAGCCCGGAGCCCGGACCGGACCGGCACCGGCCCCCGTCACCGGCGTACGCCCGCCGGCGGTGTTCGAGGAGGTGTACGAGGCGGGGCACACCCGGCTGGTGCAGCAGGTGTTCCTGCTCACCGCGTGCAAGCACCGGGCGGTGCACTGCGTCGGCCGGGCGTTCGGCGAGGCGCGCCGCCACTGGCCGGAGGTGGCCGCCGGGGCCGAGCCCGAGCAGTGGGTGCGGATGCGGGCGTTCGAACTGGCGCTGTCCCCCTGGCACCGCGGCGGGCCCCGGCGGGCGCATGTGTGGCGATTGCCGCACCGGCGGATCAAGGTGCGGCCGGCGGACGAGGGCCAGGCGGTGCTGCCGGACCACGACCGCCTCACCGACCGGGACCGGGCCCTGCTCAAGGCACTGCGCCGGCTCTCCCGGCCGCAGCGCCGGGCGCTGGTGCTGCACGACGGCCTGGGGCTGCCGGCCGCCGCGGTGGCGCTGGAGGTGGAGTCCACGGTCGCGGCCGCCGAGGGGCGGGTGTGGGCGGCGCGGACGGCACTGGCGCAGTGGGTCCCGGACCTGGTGGGGCCGGATCCGGCGGCGGACGGGTTCGCGGACCGGCTGTCAGGGCTGCTGCACCGGGCCGCGGTGCGCGGGGCGCCGGAGCCGCACCGGCCGCCGGTGCCGCTGCTGCGGGCCCGGCAGGGGCTGGTGCACGCGGGCCGGACGGGAGCGGCGGCGCTGCTGACGGTGGCCGTCGGCGGCGCGGTGGCGGCGACGCTAGCGGGGGGCGGGCCGGGCGAGCTGTTCCGGCCGTCGGATCCGCCGCCGCCGGTGCTCTGCGCTCCGGTGCCGACGCTCGCGACCGAGCCGGAGGCCCTGCTGCCGCTGCTCCCGGAGGGGGCGCCGTCCGGGATCCAGAGCCTCTGGTGCTCGCCGACGCCGGGGCTGGAGCCGGTCGTGGTGGATCCGCCGCCGCCCCGCACGGACGGGCCGTACCGGCCGCCGGCGGGCGGGCGGGCCGGGGTGGCGCTGCCGCCGCCGGCCGTGGTGGCCCCGGAACCCCCCGGCTGCGCGTCCTGGGTGCTGCGCCCCTGCCCGGCGGAGCACCGGCAACCGCGCTGACCCCGGCACCGGAGCCGCTCCGGGAACGACAGCGCCCCCGCACCGGCGAGGCCGGTGCGGGGGCGCTGTGCGCGAGCGGGGGGCGTCAGCCCTTGAACAGCTCACGGGCCAGGCGGGCGGTCTCGGACGGCGTCTTGCCGACCTTGACACCGGCGGCCTCGAGGGCCTCCTTCTTCGCCTGGGCGGTGCCCGAGGAGCCGGAGACGATGGCGCCGGCGTGGCCCATGGTCTTGCCCTCCGGGGCGGTGAAGCCCGCGACGTAGCCGACGACCGGCTTGGTGACGTGCTCGGCGATGTAGGCCGCGGCACGCTCCTCGGCGTCGCCGCCGATCTCACCGATCATGACGATGAGCTCGGTCTCCGGGTCCTCCTGGAACGCCTTGAGGGCGTCGATGTGGGTGGTGCCGATGACCGGGTCACCGCCGATGCCCACGGCCGAGGAGAAGCCGATATCCCGCAGCTCGTACATGAGCTGGTAGGTCAGGGTGCCGGACTTCGAGACCAGGCCGATCTTGCCGGCCTTGGTGATGTCGGCCGGGATGATGCCGGCGTTCGACTGTCCGGGGCTGATCAGGCCGGGGCAGTTCGGGCCGATGATCCGGGTCTTGTTGCCCTTGGAACCGGCGTAGGCCCAGAACGCGGCGGTGTCGTGCACCGGGACGCCCTCGGTGATGACGACGGCCAGGCCGATCTCGGCGTCGATGGCCTCGACGACGGCGTCCTTGGTGAACTTCGGCGGCACGAAGATGACGGTGACGTCGGCACCGGTCTTCTCGATGGCCTCGGCGACGGTGCCGAAGACGGGCACCTCGGTGCCGTCGACGTCGACCGTGGTGCCGGCCTTGCGCGGGTTGACACCGCCGACGATCTGGGTGCCGGAGGCGAGCATGCGGCGGGTGTGCTTCATGCCCTCGGAGCCGGTCATGCCCTGGACGATGACCTTGCTGTCCTTGGTAAGGAAGATAGCCATGGTGTGAAAGTCCCCTTCCTTACTTGTTGGCCAGCTCGGCGGCGCGGTCGGCCGCACCGTCCATGGTGTCCACCTGCTCGACGAGCGGGTGGTTGGCGTCGGTCAGGATCTGCCGGCCCAGCTCGGCGTTGTTGCCGTCGAGACGGACGACCAGCGGCTTGGTGACCGCCTCGCCCTTCTCCTCGAGCAGCGCGAGCGCCTGCACGATGCCGTTGGCGACCGCGTCGCACGCGGTGATGCCACCGAAGACGTTGACGAAGACCGACTTGACGTCGGGGTCGCCGAGGATGATCTCCAGGCCGTTCGCCATGACCTCGGCGGAGGCGCCGCCACCGATGTCGAGGAAGTTGGCGGGCTTGACGTTGCCGTGCTTCTCACCGGCGTACGCGACCACGTCGAGGGTGCTCATGACGAGACCCGCGCCGTTGCCGATGATGCCGACCGCACCGTCGAGCTTGACGTAGTTGAGGCCCTTGGCCTTGGCGGCGGCCTCCAGCGGGTTGGCCGCGGCCTTGTCCTCGAGCGCCTCGTGCTCGGGCTGGCGGAACTCGGCGTTCTCGTCCAGGGAGACCTTGCCGTCGAGCGCGATGATCTTGCCCTCACCGGACTTGATCAGCGGGTTGACCTCGACGAGGAGGGCGTCCTCCTTGATGAAGACGGTCCACAGCTTCTGCAGGACGTCGGCGACCTGGTCGGCGACCTCGGCCGGGAACTTCGCCGCGGCGACGATCTCGGCGGCCTTCTCCGGGGTGCAGCCCTCGTTGGCGTCGACCGGGATCTTGGCGAGCGCGTCGGGGTTCTCCTCCGCGACGACCTCGATCTCCACGCCGCCCTCGACGCTGGCCATGGCCAGGAAGGTGCGGTTGGTGCGGTCCAGCAGGAACGAGACGTAGTACTCGTCCTTGATGTCCGCGGTCTGGGCCAGCATCACCTTGTGCACGGTGTGGCCCTTGATGTCCATGCCGAGGATCTGCTCGGCCTTGGCGACGGCGTCCGCCGGGTCGGCGGCGAGCTTCACGCCGCCGGCCTTGCCTCGGCCTCCCACCTTCACCTGAGCCTTGACGACGGCGCGGCCGCCGAAGCGCTCGGCGATGGCGCGAGCCGCTTCGGGGGTCTCGATGACATCGCCGTCAAGCACGGGAACACCGTGCTTGGCGAAGAGGTCCCTCGCCTGGTACTCGAACAGGTCCACGTGTTTGTCCTTGTTCGTGGTCGCGGATTGTGTCTCTACGAGCGTGCCACGGCAGGATCTTCGCTGCGGGTCGTCGGGGCGGTGCGGGTACGCAGAGGTACGGCCTTGCGGCCCACACAGCCACGGGCGCACACGTCAATTCACACGCGCGTCACGTCCGTCTGGCAGGTTATCCCCGCCGGACGGGCCTGTTTCGCCCGGGGCCTGCCAGTCTTTGGTGAGAACCGTCACAGAAAGCCCGGCGGGCGTGCGCCGGGCGCTCGGACCGGCGGGTTTGCTCGTCCACGCCCCATGTTCCCCCGTACGAGTGAGACCGGCGCGCGCCGGGCCGACACCTCCGTCCACGGCCGCCGGGCGGACGGCCTTCCGCACCACTCGCTCCGCCGCACTGCCGCCGGGCGGACTGCCCTTTCGCGCCACTCACCGCCGCCGGGCGGGCCGCCCTTTCACGCCCCCTGGTCCGGCACCGGGATCGGGCGCTTCCCGATCGCCGCCGCCATGATCTCCGGGAAGGCGTCGGGGGTGCAGGCGAAGGCCGGGGCGCCGAGGGCGGCCAGCGCGGCGGCGTGCGCGTGGTCGTAGGCCGGCGCACCCTCGTCGGAGAGCGCCAGCAGGGCGATGAACTGGACGCCCGCCGCCTTCATCGCGGCCACCCGCTTGAGCATCCCGTCCCGGATGCCGCCCTCGTAGAGGTCGCTGATCAGGACGACGACCGTCTCGGCCGGCCGGGTGATCCGGGACTGGCAGTAGGCGAGCGCCCGGTTGATGTCGGTGCCGCCGCCGAGCTGGGTCGCGAAGAGCACGTCGACCGGGTCGGCGAGCTGCTCGGTGAGGTCGACCACCGAGGTGTCGAAGACCACCAGCCGGGTGTCCAGGCTCTTCATCGAGGCGAGCACGGCGCCGAACACCGCCGCGTGCACGACGGACGCGGCCATCGAACCGGACTGGTCGATACAGAGGACGACGTCCTTCTTCACCGCGCGCCGGGCCCGGGCGTAGCCGACCAGCCGCTCGGGGACGACGGTGCCGTGCTCGGGCAGGTAGTTCCCCAGATTGGCCCGGACGGTGCGGTCCCAGTCGATGTCGCGGTGGCGCGGGCGGCCGACCCGGGCGCTGCGGTCCAGCGCGCCACCGAGGGTGGCCCTGGTCCGGTCGGCCAGTCGGCGCTCCAGCTCGGCGACCACCGTGCCGACGACCGCGCGGGCGGTCTCCCTGGTGGTCTCGGGCAGCGCGTGCTTGAGCGAGAGCAGGGTGGCGACCAGATGGACGTCCGGCTCGACGGCCTCCAGCATCTCCGGCTCCAGCAGCAGCTGCTCCAGCCCGAGCCGGGTGATCGCGTCCTGCTGCATCAGCTGGACGACGGTGGCGGGGAAGTACTCGCGGATGTCGCCCAGCCAGCGGGCCACCTGCGGGGCCGAGCCGCCCAGGCCCGCGGTGCGGCGCCCGGAGCGCGGCTGCCCGGCCCGGCCCTCCTCGGCGGCGCCCCGGTAGAGCGCGGCGAGCGCGCCGTCCATCGCGGCGTCCCGGCCGTGCAGGGCGCGGCCGGTGCCGTCGGCCTCGCCGCCGAGGACCAGCCGCCAGCGGCGCAGCCGCTCGTCGGCGGGGGTGGTGGGGGTCAAGGGGGTGCCGGCGGCCATCGGGGGCTCCTCTGGGTGCGGTCTGCGGGACGGGAGGGGGTGGCCGGTGGCCGTCAGGTGTCGCGGCCCCCGGCCTGCCGGGGGATCCTCGGGCGGTCCGCGCCGGGGGCGGCCCCGGACCCGGACCCGACCGCGGTGCCGGGTCCGACCTCGGCGCCGTCCGGCAGGCCGAGCAGCAGCGCGACCACCGGCAGCGCGGCGGCGGCCCGGGCGAGGTCCACCTCGGCGGCCGCCGAGGCCGGTTCGGTGTCGCCGGAGTCGAGCGGACCGGCCGCCACCCGGCTGCCGACGGTGTGTCTGACCCCGGCCTCCAGGGTGGCGAAGGTGCGGCGCAGCAGCGGCAGCAGATCGGTGAAGACCGCCGCCGGGACGCCGGTCAGCCAGGAGTCGAGCAGGCCCAGCAGCCGGGGGTCGTGCAGCAGCAGCGTGCCGCCGCCGGACAGGAAGCCCTCGATCCAACCGGCCGCGTCCACCGGGCTGCCGGCGGTGGAGAGCACCAGGCCGAGCCGCCGCCCGGCCTCCGCCGGATCCAGCCGGCCGTCGTCCAGCAGCAGCCGGACGGCCCGCCCGCGCAGCAGCCCGGGCACGCCGGTGGCCGGTCCGCCGGAGGGCTCGCGCCGGGCGAGCGACCGCAGCGTGCCGGCCCAGCGGTCGGCGAGGCCGTCGCCGCCCAGCAGGCCGATCGCGCCGTGCACTTCGTCGAGGTGGGCGCGCATCACGGCGGCGCCGGCGGCGTCCAGGCCGGTGCAGGCGGGCGGCAGGCCGACCCGGATCCGGTCGGCGAGCCCGTCGGCGACCTCGCCCAGGGCGCCGTGGTCGGTGCCCCGGACGTCGCCGTACCGCAGCGCGCGGACCAGCGCGGGCAGGGCGCGGGCCAGGTGGGCGACATCGGTGTCCAGCGCGGCGAGGTCGGCGAGCACCCGCATCACGGCGGGCAGCGCCTCGGCCAGGTCGGCCACCAGGCAGGTTTCCACCAGCCCGGTGAGCTCCGCGAGTTCGGCCGCCGCCCGGGCGGTGCCGACGGCCTTGCCGACGGCGGCCCGCTCGACCGTGGTGCCCCACTGGGCGGCCTCGGCGATCCGGACGGCGAACTCGGGCTGCCAGCAGAGCCGCCAGCTCTCCCGGAAGGTGCCGGTGGAGGCGACCTGGGAGCGGACCGGCACGCCCCAGTCGACGCCCAGCAGCCGCAGCCGGTGCAGCAGCCGGGAGCGGGCCGCGTCGGTCTCCTTGCGCAGGTCGAGGTCGAGGTCGCGCGGTTCGGGCGCGGGCTTCAGCCGCAGGGTGCGCTGGAGCCGGGCGAGGTCGCGCTGGAGCGGGACGGCGGGCGCCTCCTCGGGTACCGAGCCGAGCGCGTCGCCGATCACCAGCCGGTCCTGGACCAGCGCGAGGGCGACGTCCGAGCCCTCGCACATCACCGCGCGGACGGCGTCCAGCGTCTCGGTGAGCCCGGCCAGCGGGCGGCCGCGCAGCCCGGCGAGGGCGCGGGCCAGCCGGACCGCCTCGATGACGTGCGCGGAGGAGACCGGGTGGTCCTCGGCACGGAGCAGGCCGGCGGCCCGGGTGAGCCAGCCGGGCAGCGGGTCGCCGTCCGTCCGGTGCAGGTGGTGGTACCAGCCCGGGGAGACGATCCCGGCGCCGTAGCCGGCCAGTTGGGAGAGCCGGCGGTGCGTCCAGGGCACCCAGGTGATCTCGGTCCGCACCTTCTTCGGCAGCCCGGCGAGCAGCGCCCGGTCCTGGGCCACGGTCGGCGTCTCCGCCAGCGCGGGGACGTGGAAGGCCCCGCAGACCACCGCGATCCGGCGGTGGCCGGCCCGGCGGGCGGCGCGGATCCGGCCGCGCATGTACGCCTCGCGCTGCCGGTCGCGCAGGCTCGCCCCGCCGTCCTCGCGCAGCACCGCCATCGCCTCGGCGACGGCCGCGAACGGCGCGAGCGCGTCCTCGCCGTCGGCGGGGCGGCGGTGCTCGACGACGTCCTCCCACCAGCGCTCGGGGTCGTCGTGGCCGGCCGCCTCGGCGAGCCGGGCGATCGGGTCGCGCGGCAGGTCGGCGTCCTCCTCCTCGACACCGCCCGCCCCGCCCTCCGCGAAGGAGTGCCCGGCCGGCAGGTCGATGAACTGGAGCGGCACCCCTCGGTCGACGGCGTGCCGGATCGCCACCCACTCCGGCGAGAACTCCGCGTAGGGCCAGAACGCGGCCCGCGCCGGGTCGTCGGCCGCGTGGGCCAGCAGGGCGACCGGCGGCACCATGTCCTTCGCGGCGGCCAGCCCGAGGATCGGCTCGGCCTCCGGCGGTCCCTCCACCAGGACCGCGTCCGGCCGCAGCCGCTCCAGCGCGGCCGCCACCGCGCGGGCCGAGCCCGGCCCGTGGTGCCGTACGCCCAACAGCGTCACCTCTGCGCTCATCGCGCCCTCCCTCCGGTCGTCGGCGAGTCCTGCGGTCCTGCGGCTCAGCGGGCGTTCTCACGGGCGGCGCGGTAGAAGTCCTGCCAGCCGTCCCGCTCGCGGACCACGCCCTCGACGTACTCGCGCCAGATCTGCTGGTCGGCGGCCGGGTCGCGGACCACGGCGCCGATCACCCCGGCCGCGACGTCGCCGGCCCGCAGCACGCCGTCGCCGAAGTGCGCGGCGAGCGCCATGCCGTTGGTGACCACCGAGATGGCCTCGGCGGTGGACAGGGTGCCGCTCGGGGTCTTCACCTTCGTCCGGCCGTCGGCGGTGAGGCCGGCCCGCAGCTCCCGGAAGACGGTCACCACCCGCCTGATCTCCTGGGCGCCGCCGGGCAGTTCGGGCAGCTGGAGCGAACGGCCGAGCTGCTCGACCCGGCGGGTGACGATCTCGACCTCCTCCTCCAGCGAGGCGGGCAGCGGCAGCACCACGGTGTTGAAGCGCCGGCGCAGCGCGCTGGACAGCTCGTTGACCCCCCGGTCGCGGTCGTTGGCGGTGGCGATGACGTTGAAGCCGCGCACGGCCTGGGTCTCGGTGCCCAGCTCCGGGATCGGCAGGGTCTTCTCGGACAGGATGGTGATCAGACTGTCCTGGACGTCCGCCGGGATGCGGGTGAGCTCCTCGACCCGGGCGATCCGGCCGTCCGCCATCGCCCGCATCAGCGGCGAGGGGACGAGCGCCTCCCGGCTGGGCCCGTCGGTGAGCAGCCGGGCGTAGTTCCAGCCGTAGCGGACCGCCTCCTCCGGGGTGCCGGCGGTGCCCTGCACCAGCAGCGTGGAGTCGCCGCTGATCGCCGCCGCCAGGTGCTCGGACACCCAGGTCTTGGCGGTGCCCGGCACCCCGAGCAGCAGCAGCGCCCGGTCGGTGGCGAGCGTGGTCACGGCGACCTCCACCACCCGGCGCGGGCCGATGTACTTGGGCGTGATCACGGTGCCGTCGTCCAGCTCGCCGCCCAGCAGGTAGGTGGCGACGGCCCACGGGGAGAGCCGCCAGCGCTCCGGGCGCGGACGGTCGTCCCGGGCCGCGAGCGCGGCCAGCTCGGCGGCGAACGCGTCCTCCGCGTGCTGCCGCAGGACATCGGTCACGAGGTCGGTCATCGGGGCCCCTTCGGGTCGGCCCTCCGGGCACACGGATGCCCGGGCGGCGGGGTGGTCGGGGGGAGCCGGATCGGCGTCCCGGCCTGCGAGAACCAGCCTGCACCGGACCACTGACAATCCTGACCGGACCTCAGTTCGGTTCGCCCGGAGGCCGGCTCGACTGTCAGTCCCGGCACCTAACGTCGTCGGCATGGAGGAACGCTGGAGCACCGAACACGTCCTGTCCCTGGCGCCCGACGCCGCCTCGCGGAAGGCCGCGGGCAAGCTCTCCACGTCCGCGCCCTGGTCCGCCGCGGGCACCGACGGCGACGCGGTCTGGGGCGAGTGCCGGGGCAGCGGCAGCACGCCGTACCGCACGGTCGTCGAACTCGCCACGCCCGCCTACCGGTGCAGCTGCCCGAGCCGGAAGTTCCCGTGCAAGCACGCGCTCGGACTGCTGCTGCTCTGGAGCGGCTCCCCCGATGCCGTGCCGGACGGCGCCGAGCCCGCCGACTGGGCCGCCGAGTGGCTGAAGGAGCGCCAGGAGCGGTCCGAGCAGCGGGCCGGGCGGGCAGCGGCCCCGGCCGACCCGGCCGCCGCCCTCCGCCGTGCCGGGAAGCGCTCCGCCCGGGTCGCGGCCGGCGCCGCCGAGCTGCGGCTGCGGCTCGCCGACCGGGTCCGGCACGGCCTCGCCGACCGCTCCGCCACCGGCCCCTGGGAGGAGGTCGCGGCCCGCATGGTCGACGCCCAGGCGCCCGGTCTGGCCACCAGGGTCCGCGAGCTGGACGCGCTGCCGCAGCACCGGCTGCTGGAGGAGTACGCGATGCTGCACCTGCTCGCCACCGCCGCGACCCGCCTCGACGAGCTGCCCGCGCCGCTCGCCGCGACCGTGCGCGCCCGGGTCGGCTACACCACCGAAACCGCCGAGCTGCTGGCCGGCCCCACGGTCCGGGACCGCTGGCAGGTGCTCGGCAGCCGTACCTCGCCGATGGAGGGCGGCGCCGACGAGCGGCTGACCACCCGTCGGCTCTGGCTGCGCGGCGCCAAGACCGGCCGCCAGGCCCTGCTGATCGCCTTCGGCCGCCCCGGACAGGCCCCCGAACTCGCCCTGCCCACCGGCCAGGTGGTCGAGGCCGAGCTGGCCTTCCACCCCGGCGCCCGCCCGCTGCGGGCCGCCCTCGGCACCCGCTACGGCGCTCCCGGGGCCGCGCCGGACGGCCCGCCGCCCGGCCTGAGCGTCGCCGAGGCGGTGGCCGGCTACGGCACCGCGGTGGCCGACGACCCGTGGCTGGACGCCTGGCCGACCGTGCTCACCGGGGTCGTGCCGGTGCTCTCCCCGGAGGGCTGGCAGCTCACCGACGGCCGGCACACCGCCCCGGTGCACCGCGCGGCCGTCACCGAGGCCGCGCTCTGGCGGCTCGCCGCCGTCTCCACCGGCCGGCCGCTCACCGTCTTCGGCGAGTACGGCCACCAGGGCTTCGCCCCGGTCACCGCCTGGGGCGCGGACGGCCGCCCGATCGGCCTCACCGCGCCCTGAACCAGCCCGCCCGCACGACCTGCCCGACCTGCCCGACCGACCCGGCCGGGCGTCCGAACCGACACCCGGGCCGAGTTCCGACCCGACGTCCGACCCGACCCGTTCCACCGGAGGAGGCCCCGTGCCCGACCCCTGGGAGTCCCTGCAGACCGCCGCCCTGCTGGGCACCGACCGCCGCCCGCTCCCCGCGCCCGGCCCGGCCGCCCCGTACGACGGCGCCGTCGACCGCGCCGACCCGGCCACCGCACTGCTCGAACTCGCCGCCCTGGAGACGGTCCGCCGCCGGGCCGGCGCGCTGCCCGCCCCGGCGGACGGCACGCCCGCCGCCCCGGCCGCCGAGGACCACCGGACCGAGCTGCCCGCCGCGGCCGCCCGCCGGCTCTCGCTGCTGCTCTCCACCCGCGGCACCGGCGGGGGCGTGCTCGCCAACCTCGGCGAGCTGCTCCCGCAGTGGCTCGCCACCGCCCGCGACCGCGGCTACCGCGCGCCCGCCGCGAGCGTCCCCGCCCTGCTGGACGCCGCCCGCGCCCGCAGCGAACTCCGCCCGGACGCGGTCGCGCTGGCCGGTCCGCTCGGCCACTGGCTCGCCGAGCGCAACCCGGACTGGCGGTTCGTGCAGCGCGCCGCCCGGGCACCCGCACCGGCGGCGGACACCGCCCCCGCCGAGGGCGACCAGCTCTGGCACGAGGGCCTGTTCGCCGAGCGGGTCACCCATCTCACCCTGCTCCGCCGCCGCGACCCGGCGGCCGGCCTCGCGCTGCTGCGCGGCACCTGGCCCACCGAGCGGGCCGAGGACCGGCTGCTGTTCCTGGACGCCCTCCAGGAGGGCCTCTCCCCCGCCGACGAACCGTTCCTGGAGGCCGCGCTCGGCGACCGCAGCAAGAACGTCCGGGCCACCGCCGCCGAGCTGCTCTCCACCCTGCCCGGCTCCGCCCTGGCCGCCCGGATGGGCGAGCGCGCCCGCGCCGCCGTCCGGCTCTCCGAGCACGGCACCCATCTGCTGGTCACCCCGCCCACCGCCTGCGACCCGGCCATGCAGCGCGACGGCATACCGCCCAAGTCGCCGACCGGGCGCGGCGAACGGGCCTGGTGGTTCGGCGAGGTGATCGCCGCCGCGCCGCTGGCCCTGTGGTCCGCGCACACCGGTCTGACGCCCGAGCGGCTGCTCGGCCTGCGGGTCGGCGACGCCATCGACGAGACCAGCAGCACCTGGGCCGACGACCTGCGCGAGGCCTGGGCCCGGGCCGCCGTCCGCCAGCAGGACCCGGACTGGGCGCGTGCCCTGCTCGGCCCCCCGCCCGTTCCCGGTCCCGGGCGGACGGCCCGCACCACCGGTGCCCCGGCCAAGCTGCTCGCGGTGCTCCCGCCCGCCGAACGGGCCGCCTGGACGGCCGCCTTCGTCGAGGCGCACGGACTGGGGGACGCCTTCCAACTGCTCGGGGCCTGCGCCACCCCGTGGACGCCGCCGCTCTCCACCGCCGTGGTCGGGGCCCTGGCCCGGGCCGCCGGTTCCGGGGCCTACCCGTGGAGCCACAGCGGGGTGCTCGGCATGACCGAGCGGGCGCTCTCGCCGACGGCCGCCGGGGCGGTCGAGGAACTGGCCGCCGGGGCCGCGCCCGCCACCGCGTGGGGCGAGACCTTCGCCCGGCTGGCCGGGACGCTGCGCTTCCGCGAGGCGATGCTCGCCGAGCTGGCGGCCTGACCCGGGCCCGACCCAACCCGGCGCGAAGCAGCCCGGGCGAACGGACCCGGCGCGAACGGATCGGGGCCGGACGGATCGGGGCCGGACGACGTGCCCGGCCCCGGCCCGGCCGTCAGCCGGCGGCGCGCAGGTTGGCCGTGACCCAGGCGACCACCTCGGTGGTCGGCGTGCCCGGGGTGAAGATGTCGGCGACACCCATCGCCTTCAGCTCGACGATGTCCTCGGGCGGGATGATCCCGCCGCAGAACACCTTGATGTCCGCCGCGTCCCGCTCCTTCAGCAGCTCCAGCACCCGCGTGCACAGGCTCATGTGCGCGCCGGACAGGATCGACAGGCCGATGCCGTCCGCGTCCTCCTGGATCGCGGTGTCGACCACCTGCTCCGGCGTCTGGTGCAGGCCGGTGTAGATGACCTCCATGCCGGCGTCGCGCAGGGCGCGCGCGATGACCTTGGCGCCTCGGTCGTGCCCGTCCAGTCCCGGCTTGGCGACCACCACGCGGATCGGTCCTGACACACCCATCACTGCCTCCTGGACCTCGTCGTCCATCACCCCGCCGGCACCTTGTGGGCATGGGGCGGAGTTAACGAGCAATAACCAATCTGAGGGGAGGTTAGCGTCACCCGTCCCGGTTGGGCCCGCCGCCCCTCAAGAGGAGGGGAAAATCACAGGCACCCGCCGCCCCTCCCCTGTTCTACCCCGCAACCGCACGCCCACAGCCCCTTGACAACCGGACTTTTGTCCGGATGTCCGGCTTGCGGCTACAGTCTCGGTCGTTTACCCCCTCGCCCGACGACGCGCCCGAGGAGGCAGCCGCGATGGCTCCCGAAGCCGCACCTCGCCCGACCCGTGCGGAACTGCGCGTCGCCGCCCGCGAGCAGTCCCGGGCCCAGCGCCGCGACGCCGCCAAGGCCGCCACCCGGACGGCGCTGCTGCGGGTCGCGCTGCCCTCGGTGGCCGCGCTCGGTGTCGCGGCCGCGGCCGCCGTCACCGTCCAGGGCGAGGCCGACCAGCAGCGGGCCCAGGCGGCCGGACGGATCCCCGAGCAGACCACCGCCGCCGGCGCCCCGGACAACGCCGAGGCCCAGCGCGCCGAGGCCGCCGGGGCCGCCCAGCAGGCGCTCGCCTCCGGCGGCGGCGCCCAGGCCTCCCGGGGCGACGCCCGCCAGCCGCTCACCGGCACCCAGGGCGGGGCCGACCCCGCCGGGCAGTCGGCCGCCCAGGTCACCACGACCGACCAGGCCCCGCCGGAGCGCCCCAGGATCGCGATGCCGGTGGCCCAGCACGGCCTGGGCGAGGTCTTCGGCGCGGCCGGCACCCACTGGGCGAAGCGGCACACCGGCATCGACTTCCCGGTGGACGGCGGCACCGCCGTCATGGCCGTCACGGACGGCACCGTCCGGACCCAGTGGAACCCTTCGTACGGCTACATGACGATACTCAAGATGGCCGACGGCACCGAGGCCTGGTACTGCCACCTGCGGTCTTACAAGATCCGCAAGGGCGCGGTGAAGGCGGGCGACGTCATCGCCTTCGTCGGCAGCAGCGGCAACAGCACCGGCCCGCACCTGCACTTCGAGATCCGCCCGGCCGACGGTGGCGCCCCCGTCGACCCCCTGCCCTGGTTCCTCGCCCAGGGCCTCGACCCGCGCTGAGGCAGCGCGGGCCGAGCAACCCCGACCGGCTCAGACCGACCCGGGCACAGACCGACTCCGGCTCATGCCGCCTCGGCCCGACTCAGAGCTTCTCCACCGGCGCGTAGCGCAGCAGCAGCTGCTTACGGCCCTCCGTACCGAAGTCCACGGTGGCCTGCGCCTTGTCGCCGACCCCGGCGGTGGCCACCACCGTGCCCAGGCCGAAGGTGTCGTGGGTGACCCGGTCGCCGACCGCCAGCGCGACCACCTCACGCTCCACCGCCGCGCCCGTCCGGCGCGCCGACTGCCCCCAGCCCGCCTTCGGCGAGGCCGCCGCCGCACCGCGCGCGGAGCCCCCGCGCGACGAACCGCCCGAACCGCCCGAGCCGCCCGAGGACCTCCCGCCCCAGGACGACCCCGAGGAGAAGCCGCGCGCGGCCGGCGCCGGGGCGCCCCCCGTGCGCTTCCACTCCACCAGCGTCTCCGGGATCTCCTCCAGGAACCGCGAGGCCGGGTTGTACGCCGGCTGCCCCCAGGCGCTGCGCAGCACCGACCTGGTCAGGTAGAGCCGCTGCCGCGCCCGGGTGAGCCCGACGTAGGCGAGCCGCCGCTCCTCCTCCAGCTCCTTGACCTGGTTGAGCGCCCGCATGTGCGGGAAGATGCCGTCCTCCATGCCGGTCAGGAAGACCACCGGGAACTCCAGGCCCTTGGCGGTGTGCAGGGTCATCATCGTGATGACGCCCCGCCCCTCGTCGTCCCCGTCCGGGATCTGGTCGGAGTCGGCGACCAGCGCGACCCGCTCCAGGAAGTCGGGCAGCGAGCCGACCGGCGGCGCGCCGTCCTCCCCCGCGTCCGGGCGCTCGCCCGGGTCCTGCTCGTACTCCAGGGCGACCGAGGCCAGCTCCTGGAGGTTCTCCACCCTGGTCTCGTCCTGCGGGTCGGTGGAGGCCTGGAGCTCGGCCAGGTAGCCGGTCTCCTCCAGCACCGCCTCCAGCACCGCGGCCGGGCCCGCCCCGAACTCGACGACCTGGCGCAGCCCGGCCATCAGCTCGTTGAACTTCTTCACCGCGTTCGCCGAGCGCGCGGCCATGCCGTACGCCTCGTCCACCCGCCGCAGCGCCTGCGCGAAGGAGATCCGCTCGCGCGCGGCCAGCGCGTCGATCATCGCCTCGGCACGCTCGCCGATGCCGCGCTTGGGCACATTGAGGATCCGGCGCAGCGGCACGGTGTCCTCGGGGTTGGACAGCACCCGCAGGTAGGCAAGGACGTCCTTGACCTCCTTGCGCTCGTAGAAGCGCACCCCGCCGACGACCTTGTACGGCAGGCCGACCCGGATGAACACCTCTTCGAAGACGCGGGACTGCGCGTTGGTGCGGTAGAAGATCGCGACGTCCCCCGGCTTGGCCGCGTCCGCGTCGGTGAGCCGGTCGATCTCGTCGGCGATGAACTGGGCCTCGCCGTGCTCGTCGTCCGCGACGTAGCCGACCACCTTCTCGCCGTCGTCGCCGGCCGTCCAGAGCTTCTTCGCGCGCCGGTTGGCGTTGCGCTCGATGACGGCGTTGGCCGCGCTCAGGATGGTCTGGGTGGAGCGGTAGTTCTGCTCCAGCAGGATCGTGGTGGCGTTCGGGTAGTCCTCCTCGAACTGGAGGATGTTGCGGATCGTCGCGCCGCGGAAGGCGTAGATCGACTGGTCCGCGTCACCGACCACGCACAGCTCGGCGGGCGGCACCTCGGCGAGCCGGCCGGCCGCCGGGTCGACGAGGTCGCCGTCGACGGTGCGCTTCGGCGCGGCGGCGACCGCGCCGCCGCTCAGCTCGCGGACCAGCATGTACTGGGCGTGGTTGGTGTCCTGGTACTCGTCGACCAGGATGTGCCGGAACCGCCGCCGGTAGTGCTCCGCGACGTCGGGGAAGGCCTGGAGCAGGTTCACCGTCGTCATGATGATGTCGTCGAAGTCGAGCGCGTTGGCCTCGCGCAGCCGCCGCTGGTAGAGGAAGTACGCCTCGGCGAGCTTCTTCTCCATCGGGTTGGCGGCCTGGTCGGCGTAGGTCTCCTCGTCGATCAGCTCGTTCTTGAGGTTGCTGACCTTCGAGGTGAAGGACTTCGGCGGGTACTGCTTCGGATCCAGGTCGAGGTCGCGGCAGACCAGGGCCATCAGCCGCTGCGAGTCGGCCGAGTCGTAGATCGAGAACGACGAGGTGAAGCCGAGCAGCTTGGACTCGCGGCGCAGGATCCGCACGCAGGCGCTGTGGAAGGTGGACACCCACATCGCCCGGGCGCGCGGGCCGACCAGCTGCTCGACGCGCTCGCGCATCTCGCCGGCCGCCTTGTTGGTGAAGGTGATCGCCAGGATCTCGCCGGGCTGCACGCCGCGGGCGCCGAGCAGGTGGGCGATCCGGTGGGTGAGCACCCTGGTCTTGCCGGAGCCGGCGCCGGCCACGATCAGCAGCGGCGAGCCGGCGTGGAGCACGGCCTCGCGCTGCGGGTCGTTCATGCCCTCCAGCAGCGCCGCCGGGTCGATCACCGGGCGGGCGGCGCCGTTGCGGTAGAACGCGTCCCGCTCGGCCTGGGCGGCGTGGTCGGTGTGGAACAGCCCCTCGGGGATCGCCTCCTCGAAGGCGTCGTACGGGACGTCGTCCCCGTACGGCGGCGGCTCCTCGTCGATCGGCGGCGCGGGCTGCTTCGACCCGGCGGCAGGGGCCTCGAAACCGGGGAGCGGGAGGTCGTCAAAGAGGCTATTCATGGCAATGACGAGTCTATGGCCACCCACCGACAACCCCGCCCGGCCCTTGACAGGACCGGGCGGAGCGGGCCGGGCCGTGCGGGCCGCCGACGGCCGGAGCGGGAGCGGTCAGACCAGCCGGCGGGCGGTCGCCCAGCGGGTCAGCTCGTGCCGGTTGCTCAGCTGGAGCTTGCGCAGCACCGCCGAGACGTGGCTCTCCACCGTCTTCACCGAGATGAACAGCTGCTTGGCGATCTCCTTGTAGGCGTAGCCCCGGGCGATCAGCCGCAGCACCTCGCGCTCGCGCTGGGTGAGCCGGTCCAGGTCCTCGTCCACCGGCGGGGTGTCGGTCGCCGCGAAGGCGTCCAGCACGAACCCGGCCAGCCGCGGCGAGAAGACCGCGTCGCCGTCGCCGATCCGGAAGATCGCGTTGACCAGGTCGGTCCCGGTGATCGTCTTGGTCACGTAGCCGCGCGCCCCGCCGCGGATCACGCCGATCACGTCCTCGGCCGCGTCCGACACGGAGAGCGCCAGGAACTTCACGCCCCCCTGCTCGCCCATCAGCCCGGCCGAGCGCCGCAGCACCTCGACCCCGCCGCCGCCGGGCAGGTGGACGTCCAGCAGCACCACGTCGGGCCGCGTCTCGGCCACCACCCGGACCGCGGACTCCACGTCGTCGGCCTCGCCCACCACATCGATGCCGGTCGTCTCGGTGCGCCCGATCTCGGCCCTCACCCCCGTCCGGAACATCCGGTGGTCGTCCACCAGGACGACCCTCGCTCGGCGCTCCGGCGCTGCCTCAGTCATTGGCCCTCTCCATCTCCAGCTCGACCTCGGTCCCGCCGTCCGGCGCGGGCCGCACCCGTGCGGTGCCGCCGTTGCGCTTCATCCGGCCGAGGATCGACTCGCGTACGCCCATCCGGTCCTCCGGCACCGTGTCCGGGTCGAAGCCGGGTCCGTGGTCGCGGACGAACACCATCACGGTCCTCCCCTCGACCTCGGCGTAGACCTGGACCGGTCCCCCGCCACCGTACTTGGCCGCGTTGACGGTCGCCTCCCTCGCGGCCTGCATCTGGGCCGCGATCCGGTCGTCCATCGGGCAGTCGCCGACGACCACCACCTCGACCGGGACGCCGTGCCGGTCCTCGACCTCGGCGACCACCGCCCGCAGGCTCTCCGCCATGGTGTCCGGCGCCGCCTCCGCGACCGCCTCGGGGCGGTAGAGCCACAGCCGCAGTTCGCGCTCCTGGGCCCGGGCGAGCCGCAGCACCTCCTTGGGGTCCTCGGCCCGGCGCTGGATCAGGGTCAGCGTGTGCAGCACCGAGTCGTGCACATGGGCGGCGATCTCGGCGCGCTCCTGGGCCCGGATGCGGGCGGTGCGCTCGGCGCCGAGGTCCTGCCACATCCGCAGCGCGTACGGGCCCACCAGCACCAGCACACCCGCGAGCACCGCCAGCGAGGCCTCGACCACCGAGCCGATGGTCGAGCCGCTGCCCTGGGTGGCGAGGAAGGCGATGATGCCGGCCACCACCAGCAGCACGCCCGCGCCGACCCGGGTGAAGGCGCCGCGCCGCTTCTCGCCCTCCTCCAGGCCGAACCAGCGCTGCCAGCGCGAGTCGTCGGCCTGCCGCCAGACCAGCGCCACCCCGACGCCGATCGCCAGCAGCGGCCAGGTGTACGGCTTGGCGGTCTGCACATTGAGCGCGTTGAGCAGCGCGATCACGCCGATCACCAGCATCACCAGGGCGGCCAGCTGGCCGAGACCGCCCTGCCGCTGGCCCGCGCCGGTGCCCGTACCCGTACCGGCGGACGGGGTGCCGGGCGCCGCGGCCGCCGGCCCCTCGCCCAGCTCGACGGGCTCGCCGCGCAAGGTGTGCTGCAGGACCTCGCGCATCCGGCCGATCCAGCCGCCGCGCCGGCCGCCGTCCTCGTCCGGTTCCCCGCCGCGCCGGCCGCCGCCCTTGCTCAGCTCCCCGCCGCCCACCGTCCCGGCACCCACCGGGACGAAGGTGCCGTTGACGTACAGCCAGTGCGGGCCGCCGCCGCGCCGGGCCGGCTCACCGATGCCGATCGGCACCACGAACCAGAACGCCGCGTACAGCAGCCCGCCGAGCCCCTGGGCGAAGAACAGCACCACGAAGGCGATCCGCACCCAGCTGACGGGCAGTCCGAGGTGCACGGCCAGTCCGTGCGCGACGCCGCCGAGCATCCGCCCCTGCGGGCTGCGGTACAGCCGGCGGTACGGCGGCTTCCCGTCGCCGGGAACGGACGGGTCGGCACCCCCGGCCGACGCGGGCTCGGGGGCGAGGGGACGGGGATCGGAACCGGGTGCTGCCACGGCACCGATCGTTCCACGCGGGCGGACCCGCACGCATCAGGGTGAAGCCCTGACCCTTCTCAGGGACAAGTCAGGGTCCGAGCAGGGGCAGGACCGGTTGGGCCCGGCTCCGGCACCCACCAGGATGGTGGCATGACCGAAGACCACCGCACCGAGGAGCTCCACGAGGCCGGGCCGGGTACCCGGCCCGCCCCCGACCGGCCGCCGCTGACCCGGGCCGAGCGCCACCGCGTGGTCGCCGGCGTCTGCGGCGGTCTCGGCCGGCACCTGGACATCGACCCGGTGGTGTTCCGCGTCGTCACGGTCGTGCTCTGCCTCTCCGGCGGTCTCGGCCTCTTCCTCTACGGACTCGCCTGGCTGATCGTGCCGACCGAGGCCGGCCCGGACGGCAAGGGCGGCGGGCGCTCCGGCCGCACCGAGCTCCAGCGGGTGCTCACCGGACGGGTGGACGGCCAGTCGGTCGGCGCGGTGCTGCTGACCGTGATCGGCACCGGCGTCTTCTTCTCCTCGATGGGCGACGGCGACCAGCTGTTCCCGCTGCTGCTGCTCGGCGGGATGGTGTTCCTCGCCGTCCGCTACGACCCGGAGCGCCGGCGCGGCCGGATCCGGGGCCGGCGCAACCGCCGCCACGGCCACGGCTTCGGGCACCCGCACCTCCACGGCGCGGGCGACCGGCCCGGCGGCCCGTACGACCGCTGGTTCCCGGACGCCGGACCGGACGCCGGGGCCGCCGCGAGCGGCTACCGCTGGCCGCCGGAGGAGGACGACGCGGACGCCCGGGCCCGGCACGCCCGGGAACGGGCCGCCGGCACCGTCCCCGCCGACACCCCGCACGCCGGTCCGACCGGCTACCTGTGGGACCCGCGCCACCCCGAGCGCAACCCGTACGGCGGGGAGGCACCGGCCCCGCCGGCCCCGCCCGCGCCGCCGTACGGCACCCCGGCCCCGCCGTACGGCACCCCGGCCCGGCCCTGGTGGCAGCGGGCCGACCTGCCGCAGGGCGACCCGCTGCGCAAGGAGACCGGCCCGACCCCGCCGCCCGCGCCGCGCCCGCCCGTGGTGGTGCACCGGCGCGAGCGCTCCCCGCTCGGCCTGATCGGCCTGCTGCTGGCGGTGGGCGCGGCCAGCGCGGTCTGGTCCGCCTCGGCGGACGGCGGGACGGCCGTGGCGGCCGGCACTGTGCTGGCGACGGCGCTGCTGGTGATCGGTCTGACCCTGCTGCTCGGCGCCAAGTTCGGCCGGGCCCGCCGGCTGGTGGTCCCGGGTGTGCTGCTGACGGTCGCGCTGACCGCGATCGGCCAGTCCTCGGTCTCGGCGCAGAACCTGCTCGGCGAGCGCTCCTGGACGGCCGTCACGGCGGTCGAGCTGGAGCCGAAGTACACGCTGGGGATCGGCTCGGCACGGCTGGACCTCGGCGGGCTCGACCCGGCCGGCGCGACCCTGGCCACCGAGGTGGAACTCGGCGCCGGGGACCTGACCGTGACGGTGCCCCCGGACGTGACGGTGAACGTACGGGCCGAGGTCGGCCTGGGCCAGGTCCGGGTGCCGGGCCTCGACGGCCCCGACGACGGCCCGGGCAAGCGCAGCTACCAGGTGCTGCCGGCGAACGGACAGACATCCAAGGGAACGCTCGACCTCGCGCTGCGGATCGGGCTCGGCAACATCAAGGTGGTCCAGAAGTGAGGAAGCACCAGCTCGATCTCTTCTCGCTGATCGCGGGGGGCCTGTTCACCGTGATCGCGGTGCTCTACCTGGTGGCGGCGGTGAACGACGTCTCGGTGAACGGCCGGATCGTCATCCCGGTCACCTTCATCGTGCTGGGCCTGGGCGGCCTGGCCGGGGCGGTGGCGGCGGCGGTCCGCCGCTCCCGGCCGGAGGAGCCCCGGCAGGACTGACCCCGGCAGGAGCGGTCCCCGCGGAGCCGATCCCCGCAGGTCCGATCCCCTCAGGACCGGCCCCCGGCGGGCCGTCAGCTCTCCGGCGGCCCCAGGCGCAGCTTGTCGCCCTCCTTGGTGACCCGGTACTTCGGCAGCGGCTTGGTGGCCGGCCCGTTCAGCACCGCCCCGGTCGCCGCGTCGAACCGGGAGCCGTGGCACGGGCAGTACAGCTGACCGTTCTTCGGCGCGTCGACGGCGCAGCCGGAGTGGGTGCAGACCGAGGAGAACGCGCAGTACTGGCCCGCCTTGGGCTGCACCACGTAGACCGCGTCACCGCTGGCCGGGTCCTTGACCTGGGCCGAACCGCCGACCGGGACGCTCGCGGCGTCCACCGTGACGGGCGGGCCGGCCGGCGCCGGGGCCGCGGGCTGCTTCGCCTTCGCGGCGGGCTCGTCCCGCCCGAAGGTGGCGGTCAGCGAGCCGGCGAGCAGCCCGGCCCCGCCCATCGCCACGGCCGCGATGCCGCCGTCCATCAGGGCCCGCCGCCGGACGTGGTCCTCGTGCAGGCCGCGGAGCCGGTCCCGGCCGGACCGCCGGGCGAGGTAGCCGTCCACCGACAGGTAGGGGGTGCCGGCCAGCAGCAGCGGCGTCCAGGCCATCAGGTAGACGAGGTCGTTGCCGAGGTAGTAGGGCGAGACGTTCCAGCTGACGGTGAGCCAGAGGCTGAGGCCGATCAGGGCCCCGCCGGCGGCGGCGAGCCGGCCCCAGAGGCCGAGCAGGGTGCCCAGGCCCACCGCCAGCTCGCCGAAGGCCACCAGCAGGGCGAACGGCGTGGGGTGGTCGAGGGCCGGGCCGAGCAGGAAGGAGATCGGGCTGGAGCCCTTGGCGGCACGGGTCTGCGAGACGAAGGAGGCCGGGTCGCCGGCGCCGGCCAGGTAGTGGCTGTCGGAGAGCTTGTCGAGCGCCGCGTAGACGAAGGTGACCCCGAGGAAGAGCCGCAGCGGCAGCAGCGCGAGCCGCGAGCCGGCCGCCTTCCAGGCGGCGACCCGCCCGGTTCTGCCCGCCGGTCCCGAACCCTCGCCGGCACCCGGGGGCGGTCCGGCCGTACCGTCGCCGATGCTGGCGGCCGGACCCGGCCCGGCCGCCACGGAGCTGCTGGCCTCCGACATTCCCCACACCTTCCTCGCCGGCCCGTCACCGCCTGACAGGTCCGGACGCATTCTGCCCGGTCGTGAACGCTTTCGGTGGGAGGGCCCACCCGCCGGGTGCCCGTGGACACGGAACGACCGTGCCGCCGCTCCCCGGTACGGGAGCGGCGGCACGGTCGTTCAGAACCGGTTCAGGACCGGCCGGGGCGGGGAGTGCTCACTCCCACTCGATGGTGCCCGGCGGCTTGCTGGTGCAGTCCAGCACGACGCGGTTGACGTCGGGGACCTCGTTGGTGATCCGGGTGGAGATGCGGGCGAGCACGTCGTACGGCAGACGCGACCAGTCGGCGGTCATGGCGTCCTCGGAGGACACCGGACGCAGCACGATCGGGTGACCGTAGGTACGGCCGTCGCCCTGGACGCCGACGCTGCGGACGTCCGCGAGCAGGACCACCGGGCACTGCCAGATCTCGCGGTCCAGGCCGGCCGCGGTCAGCTCCTCGCGGGCGATCGCGTCGGCCTCGCGGAGCAGGTCCAGCCGCTCCTCGGTGACCTCGCCGACGATCCGGATGCCCAGGCCCGGGCCCGGGAACGGCTGGCGCTGGACGATCTCCTCCGGCAGGCCCAGCTCCTGGCCGACCATCCGGACCTCGTCCTTGAACAGCTTGCGCAGCGGCTCGACCAGCGAGAACTGCAGGTCCTCGGGCAGGCCGCCGACGTTGTGGTGGGACTTGATGTTGGCGGTGCCGGTGCCGCCGCCGGACTCCACCACGTCCGGGTACAGGGTGCCCTGGACGAGGAAGTCGACCGACTCGCCGTGCTCGCCGGCCTCGGCGACGATCTCGGCCTGCGCCTGCTCGAAGACCCGGATGAACTCCCGGCCGATGATCTTGCGCTTCTCCTCCGGGTCGCTGACGCCCTTCAGCGCGGTGAGGAAGCGCTCCTTGGCGTCGACGACCTTCAGCTGCACGCCGGTGGCGGCGACGAAGTCCTTCTCGACCTGCTCGGTCTCGCCCTTGCGCATCAGACCGTGGTCGACGTAGACGCAGGTGAGCTTGGAGCCGATGGCCTTGTTGACCAGGGCGGCCGCGACCGCCGAGTCGACGCCGCCGGACAGGCCGCAGATGGCGCGCTTGTCGCCGACCTGGGCGCGGATCAGCGCGACCTGCTCCTCGACCACGTTGCCGGTGGTCCAGGTGGGGGCGAGGCCGGCGCCGCGGTACAGGAAGTGCTCCAGGACCTGCTGGCCGTGGTCCGAGTGCAGCACCTCGGGGTGGTACTGGACGCCGTAGAGCCGGGCCTCGTCGTTCTCGAAGGCCGCGACCGGCACCACGTCGGTGGAGGCGGTGACGGTGAAGCCCTCCGGGGCCGCCGAGCAGGCGTCGCCGTGCGACATCCACACCGAGTGCTGGGCCGGGACGCCCTCGAACAGGGTCGAGCCGGTGCGCGAGACGACCAGCGGGGTGCGGCCGTACTCCCGGGCACCGGAGTTGTCGACGGTGCCGCCGAGCGTCTTGGCCATCAGCTGGAAGCCGTAGCACATGCCGAAGACCGGCACGCCGGCCTCGAAGATCGCGCGGTCCAGCTGCGGGGCGCCGTCCTCGTAGACCGACGAGGGGCCGCCGGAGAGGATGATCGCCTTGGGGTTCTTGGCGAGCATCTCGGCGACCGGCATGCTGCTCGGCACGATCTCGCTGTAGACCCTGGCCTCACGCACCCGTCGGGCGATGAGCTGGGCGTACTGGGCACCGAAGTCGACGACCAGGACGGTGTCGGTCTCAGGCGCGGACTGGACGGGAGTAGCAGAGGACACAGACGGCCTTCCGGCAGCGGTACGAAAGGTGCCGCACGCGGCGCATCCCTCGGAGGGCGGGCGCCGGGCGACAGGCGGGGGTCTGCCGTCGAGTCTACCGGGCTGGCCGGTTTCACTCGTCTGCCCGCCCCCGCGGCCGTGACCGCCGCGGCAGCCGGTTCGTTGCTCCGGGCGGACCGTACGACCGCGCCGCGTCCGCCAGACGCGTCACCCCGCCCCGGCCAGGGCGCCCCGTACGGCTGTGCAGGACCACGCGTGGAGCTCGAACCAGTCCACCGGCGCGCGTGGCGCCGTCGCGGAACCGGCCAGACCGGGGAGCGGCGCGCCGTGGGACCGTGCGCGGGTGCTGCGGCCGGCCAGCAGGGGACAGCGAACCCGGCCGTGACTGGACCAAGGAGGTGGGGCGGTCGGCCGCCGGGGACGCCCGGTGCCGGCCGCCGCACCCGGTTCGATCCCGGCGCACCCCGGTCCCCGTCCCCGCGCCGCTACGCGCGTCTCCGTGCGCCCCGAGCGCTGCCACTACACACCGTGATCATCGTTGCCACTCTGCCGCCACCCCGTCCGGTACCCGGCGGGGGTGCCCCGGCCCGGGCCCGACGACCGGCCCGGCCGGAAACGGCCTGTACCGAATCATGCCGAATCGGTTGCAGAGCAAGCCCTTCGTCCAGCACGATGCTGCTTGGAAGAGGTTCTCCCGATGGCCTGAGCGCCATCTGCGGAGTGCCGATCGATGCCGCCGAGACCCGCAGTGGCAACGATTATCACCTCACGCTCCGTGAGCGAAGGCTCGACGCAGGCATGCGTCCGGGACCACCGCCACGGCCTTGTGCGCCCGCGCGCGCCGGCCCACCCCGCCGGAGCCGCGGCGACGCGCGACCCATCGACCGACTGACCGGACGGCGCTCCTCCCCCGGCGCCGTCACCCCAGCACCGGCGCGGCCCTGACGCCGGGTGCTGAGCGACAAAGGGCCCCGTTCCCCCGCGGGGCCCTTTGCCCTGTCCGGGGTCCGTTTCCGGCCGACTCCCTGCTTCCGACCGGCTCCCCGTTTCCGGCCGGGCCCCGACCGGGCCCGGGTGCCGGCTACGGCCGCCGGCTCCACACGCTCGGGTCCACCGGGCCGTCGTCCTCCGGCGCCGGCCCGGCCGGCGCCCGCCCGTCCTCCGAGCCGACCACCTCCAGCACCATCGGCGTCGCCCCGGCGGACTCCGCCCCGGGCTCCCCCGGGCCCCGGTCCGCCGGCGGCGCCGGCCTCCGGTCGCGGGCCGCCAGCAGCGGGGGCAGCGCCAGCGCGCCGACGGCCGCCCAGACCGCGTTGGCCACCAGCAGCGTCCACGGCACCAGGCCCAGCGAGTCCTCGAAACCGGACTCCCGGGACCGGCCGAACGGGTCGAGCACGGACTCGGTGGACACCAGCGTCCCCGAGACCAGCATCAGCAGACTGAGCCCGACCGCGTACACGGCCGCCAGCCGGAGCCGGTCCGCCCGGTCCAGCCGCCGCCGGTACGCCGTCCAGCCCAGCACCGCGGCGGAGACCAGCGCGAGCAGGGCGGACCAGCGCCAGTCGGTCCCCGCGGTGTGCGGGTCGAAGAAGGAGTACTCGTCCACGTCGCGCGGGTCCGGCTGCCAGTCCGGCGCCCCGCCGGGCGCGGTGGAACTGCTGACCCGGAAGGTCGCCCCGGAGCCCACCCCGAGCAGCAGCAGACCGAGGTTGGGCAGGAAGGCCACCGCTGCGCCGGTCAGATCGCCGTCGACCCGGACCGCGACCACCACGAAACCGGCCGCCGCCGCCAGCGCCACCGAGACCGTCAGCGCGCGCCCGGCCGCCAGGCCCGCGACCGCCCAGCCGCGCACCGCCCGGTTGCGCCAGGCCGCCCAGCGCAGCGCGTCCGTGCCGTGCACGGCGAAGGCGAGCAGGCCGGCCAGCAGGGCCGTCCACGCGACCGCCTCCCACCAGCCGGCCGAGGAGCTGTAGGTGGTCCGGCCGAGGAACCTGGCCGAGGCCGCGGCGTCCAGGCCGAAACGGGCGCCGCCGGGGTGCCACTGCGCACCGCCGACCAGGCCGAGCAGCAGGGTCACGGTGGCCGCGGCCACCGCGGTGCGCACGGCCTCGCCGGCCGCCTGCCGGCGGGTCTGCTGCTCGCCGGTGTGCTGCTGCCGACGGCGCGCGCCGACCCGCAGGCCGAGCCAGAGCGTGAACAGCCAGAGCGCGGTGACGGTCATCGGCAGGGCGCGGAACACCGAGGAACTGCCGCCCCCGGAGGTTTCGAAGCCCAGCCGGTAGGGCGCGCCGAGCGCGCCCAGCGCCATCGCCAGCGAGCTGCCGAGGCGCTTGCCGAAGGACGGCGCGTCGAGGGCGCCGGAGTAGTAGGCGCTCTCCGGGACGGCGGCGATCAGCGCGGCCAGCAGCAGGACGGCGGTCGGTGCGACGACCGCCCGCAGGGCCGGGCGCCAGTCGGCGCCGGTGAGCCACGCGAGGGCGGCGGGCCGGGCACCGGCCGGGTCGTACGGCCGCCCGGCGCCCCAGCTCCCCGCGACGGGCGGCGGGTCCGGCAGCGGCGGGGGCAGCACCGGCGGCGGCAGGGCCGGCTTCGCCGGGGCCGGCGACGCGGGCGGCAGCACCGGCGGCGGCAGCGGAGCGGGCGGCAGCACCGGCGGCGGCAGCGGAGCAGGTGGCAGGAGCGGGGGCGGCACCGCCGGCCGCCCGCAGGACGCGCAGACCGACGCCCCTTCCGCCGAAACCGCGCCGCAGGATGCGCAGATGGCCATGGGCCGCGTCCCCCCGTCCGAACGAACGATCGCCTGGTCCCCCCAGGGCGCCCCTTTTCTTTCATCGGGCACGGACAGCTGTCAACCGGTCACCGTCCACGGACCGGAAGACACCGGGAGACGCCGGAGGCCGCGCCGCGCTCCGGCGGCGCGGCCCCCGGCCGGGCTCAGTCCCGCTTCTTCGGCACCTCCGGCACCGCCAGCAGCGGCAGCCGCAGGGCGCCGAACGCGTCCTCGGGCACCGCCGGTGCGACCGGCGCGACCGCGGCGACCCGGCGGTAGGCCTCGCCGGCGGCGGGCCGGGTGTCCTCCTCGCCCTTGTTGGGCCACATCGACATCGCCCGCTCGGCCTGCGCCGTGATGGTCAGCGAGGGGTTGACGCCGAGGTTGGCGGAGACCGCCGCACCGTCCACCACGCTGATCCCGGGGTAGCCGTAGAGCCGGTGGTAGGGGTCGACCACACCGGTCTCCGGGGAGTCGCCGATCGCGCAGCCGCCGAGGAAGTGGGCGGTCAGCGGGATGTCGAAGATCTCGCCCACGCTGCTGCCGGCGAAGCCGTTGATCTCCTCGGCGAGCGCCTGCGCGCCCTGCTCGGCGGCCGGGATCCAGGTGGGGTTGGGCGCACCGTGGCCCTGGCGGGAGGTCAGCGTGCCCTTGCCGAGGCCCTTCTCCTTCAGCGAGACGGTGATCGAGTTGTCCAGCGACTGCATCACCAGGCCGATGATCGTCTTCTCCGACCACCGGTGCTGGTTCATCGAGCGGCCGAAGGTCACCGGGTGCTTGACCGAGTTGCCGAGGTAGCGCAGCCAGCGCGGGAGCCGCCCGCCGCCCCGCACCTGGGCGATCGAGAGCGCGCCCATCGCATTGGAGCCCTTGCCGTAGCGGACCGGCTCGATGTGGGTGTTCTCGTCGGGGTGGATCGAGGAGGTGATCGCCACGCCCTTGGTGAAGTCCGCGCGGGCGCCGTAGCGCCGGTCGGTGGTCTGCGCGCCCACCAGCGCCTCGGAGTTGGTCCGGGTCAGCTCGCCGAGCCGGGCGGAGATCCGGGGCAGGTGGCCGCCCGCCCGCATCCGGTGCAGCAGGTTCTGGGTGCCGTAGGTGCCGGCCGCGACCACCACCCGGGCGGCCGTGATCGTCCGCGCCCCGGCCTTGACCCGGTCGGTGGTGGAGCGGGCGTCGGTGCGCCGGACATCCACCGCGAAGCCCTCGCCCCACTCCCGGATCCGGGCCACCGTGGTGAGCGGGTGGATCTCGGCGCCGCCCCGCTCGGCCAGGTGCAGGTAGTTCTCGGTGAGCATGTTCTTGGCGCCGTGGCGGCAGCCGGTCATGCACTCGCCGCACTCGACGCAGGACCGCCGGGCCGGGCCGGCGCCGCCGAAGTACGGGTCCGGCACCTCCTCGCCGGGCGCCGCCTTCGCCGCGCCGTCGGCGTCCTTGCCGTCGCCGAAGAACACCCCGACCGGTGCCATGTGGAAGGTGTCGCCGACGCCCATCCGCTCGGCGGCCGCCCGGAGGTGGACGTCCGAGGGCGTGACGGTCGGGTTGAGCCGCACCCCGAGCATCCGCCGCGCCTGGTCGTAGAACGGCGCCAGCTCCTCCTGCCAGTCCGTGATGTGCTGCCACTGGCGGTCCTCGAAGAACGCCTTCGGCGGCACGTACAGGGTGTTGGCGTAGTTCAGCGAGCCGCCGCCGACCCCGGCGCCGGCCAGGATCAGCACATTGGCCAGCAGATGGATGCGCTGGATGCCGTACAGGCCGAGCTTCGGCGCCCACAGGTAGTTGGCGACGTCCCAGGAGTTCCTGGGCAGCTCGTCGCGGTCGAAGCGGCGCCCGGCCTCCAGGACGGCGACCCGGTACCCCTTCTCGGTCAGCCGCAGCGCCGAGACCGAACCGCCGAAGCCGGAGCCGACCACGACCACGTCGTAGTCGAACTCCTGGCCGTCAGCCGAACCCACCATCTGCCTCTGCTCCTTCGGAAGTCGTTCACGAAACGGGGGCCGGCCCGGGGGCCCGGCTACTTGACGCGCAGCGCCTTCAGGATCCGCAGCCCGGCGGTCATCATCGCCGCGTACTGCTTGTCGTCCTGGCCGAACGCCGGGGCGAGCGGCACCAGCCGCTGGCTGGCGATCGTCTGCGCCTCGGTGAACCGCAGGATGCCCTCGGCGCCGTGCCGCCGGCCGAGCCCGGAGTCGCCCATGCCGCCCATCGGCGAGGCGGCCGAACCGTAGGCGGCGCCGTACGCCTCGTTGACGTTCACGGTGCCGGTGCGCAGCCGGGCCGCGATCGCCCGCCCGCGCCGCACGTCGGTGGTCCAGACGCTGGAGTTGAGGCCGTACGGAGTGGAGTTGGCGGCGGCCACCGCCTCCTCCTCGGTGTCGAAGCGGTAGACGGACACCACCGGGCCGAAGGTCTCCTCGCCGCAGACCGCCATGTCCGGGGTGACGCCCTCCAGGATGGTCGGCTCGTGGAAGAACGGGCCGAGGTCCGGCCGGGCCCTGCCGCCGGCCAGCACGGTGGCGCCGGCCTTGACCGCCTCCTCGACGTGCCGGGTGGTGGCCTCCAGCTGGCGGCCCGAGACCAGCGAGCCCATGTCCGCCCCGTAGGCGAGGCCGCCGCCGAGCCGCAGCGCGCGGGTGCGGGCGGCGAACTTCGCCAGGAACTCGTCGGCCACCGAGCGGTGGACCAGCAGCCGCTCGATCGAGATGCACAGCTGGCCGGCCGAGGAGAAGCAGGCCCGGACGGCGCCCTCGGCGGCCTTGTCGAGGTCCGCGTCGGCCAGCACCAGCAGGGCGTTCTTGCCGCCGAGTTCGAGCGAGGCGCCGACCAGCCGCTCGGCGGCCCGCCGGGCGACCTCGCGGCCGGTGCGGGTGGAGCCGGTGAACGAGACGTAGTCGGCGTGCTCGACCACGGCCGGGCCGATCACCGGGCCGTCGCCGATCACGATCTGCCACAGGTCGGCCGGCAGTCCGGCCTCGATCAGCAGCTCGCGGGCCCAGAGCGCGGTCAGCGCGGTCTGGGTGTCCGGCTTGTTGACCACCGCGTTGCCCGCCACGAAGGCCGGCAGCGCGTCGCCGACCGACAGCTCGAACGGGTAGTTCCACGGCGAGATGTGGCCGACCACGCCCTTGGGGCGGCGGGCCTCGACCGCCTGGGTGAACAGCGGCACCGCACCGAGGTGCCGCTTGTCGCGCAGGTAGCCGTGCGCGGCCCGGCCGTAGTGGCGGGCCGCGATCGCGACCGCGAGCACCTCCTCGAAGGCGTGCAGCCGGGCCTTGCCGGTCTCCGCCTGGATCAGGTCGAGCACCTCGTCCTGCCGCTTGATCAGCAGATCGTGGAAGCGCAGCAGGACGGCGGCGCGCCGGCGGACCGGCAGCGCGGCCCAGGACGGCTGGGCGCGGCGGGCGAGCTCGAAGGCGACCTCGACGTCCGCGGGGGTGGACCGCGGCAGGCCGGCCAGCCGTTCGCCGGTCAGCGGGGCGACGGTCTCCACCACACTGGGCTCGCCGGTGGCGGTGACCCCGGCGGCGAGGCGGTCGACCAGTGACGAGGGCACGGCCGAGGCGACGGTACGCCCACCGCCCGGGGCGGCGGGGTTGCGGCCCGGCGCGCCCGGGCCGGCGGGATCGGTGGCCGTGGCAGCTGCTGTGAGGTCCGACATAGGGCGCAGCCTAGGCGCTCGGCGGCCGGTGCGGTACCCGTCGGTAACAAGAAACCCCCGTGCGGGTGCGGACGCTACGGATCAGCGGCGGCCGGCGGCGGTCAGCGGGTCGGGGTGAAGTAGTGGAGCACCGCGTTGAACCGCTGCTCGGCCTCGTTCCACTCGTTGCCCCGGTCGAAGCTGGAGGAGTAGATCGCGTAGCTGGTGCCGTCCTCGTCGATGAACTCGGCCTCGATCGCCCGGCGGCGGCCGCCCTCCTTGGCCAGGTAGCTGAACTCCCAGACCGCGGCCTCGTGGCCGTTCACGGCGACGCCGGTGAGCCGGTGCTGCTTGTACTCCTTCAACGACTTGGAGACGGTGCTCTCCATCTGCCGCATGTGCTCCAGCGGCCGGACCGACTGGCCCACGGTGACGGCGAACTGCAGGTAGTGCGCCTTGTTGTCGGGGCTGTAGTAGATCTGGTTGTCCGGCGTGCTGGAGCGCTGCCAGGCCGGGACGGTCACCGGCAGCGGGAAGCGGAAACCCGCCGGGTCGTCCACCCACTGGTAGCCGCTGGGCGCGGGAGCGCCGTCGACCGGGGCGGTCGGCTGCGGCCCGACCGGGCCCGGGCCCTGGGTCAGGCTCGGGGCGGACCGGTCGGGGTCCTCCGCGCGCTGGCGCTGGACCAGGTAGAGCGCCCCGGCGGCCAGCACCGCCAGGCCCACCACGAGCGCGAGCACCCGCAGCACCGTCCGGCGCCTGGCCGGCCCGCGCGCGGGCGCATCGGTGTACGGCACCGGCGTGACCGGTCCGGTGGGCGCCCCTTCGTCGCTCTCCCGCGCCGGGCCGGTCCCGGGGGAAGGCTCGTCCGAGGGCTCCTCCGCCCGCTCCGACGCCGTCCGGGCCTGGGGCACCGTGACGGCCTCCGCGCCCTCCGCCGATCCCGATGCCGACGCCGAGGCCGCCCCGGCCTCGTCCTCGTTCTCCGACCCGTCGTCCGACCGCTCCTCCGGCTGGCCCGCCCGGTCCACCACCGGCACCGACTGGGTCGGCATCCGCACCGGCGCGACCGGCTTGAGCCCGACGGTGTGCCCGGCCTGCACCTCGGCCAGCATCCGGGCCGCCTCGTCCGCGCTCGGCCGCTCGTCCGGGTCCTTCGCCATCAGCGCGGCCAGGACCGGACCCAGCGGCCCGGCCCGGCGCGGCTCCGGCAGCGGGTCACCGACCACCGCGGCCAGCGTGGTCAGCGGCGAGGTGCGGCGGAACGGCGAGTCGCCCTCCACCGCCGCGTACAACGTCGCCCCCAGCCCCCACAGGTCGGAGGCCGGCCCCGGCCGCTCGCCCTGGGCCCGCTCCGGGGCCAGGTAGTCCGGCGAACCGACCAGGTCGCCCGGCCGGGTCAGCTCGGCCGAGCCCTCGTACGTCGCGATGCCGAAGTCCAGCAGCACCGCCCGCCCCGTCCCGTGCTCCAGCAGCACATTGGCCGGCTTCACGTCCCGGTGCAGCACTCCCAGCTGGTGGCCCCGGTGCAGCGCGGCCAGCACCTGGCCGCCCACCTCGGCGGCGGCGCGCGGCGGCAGGGTGCCGTCCTGGCTGATCACATCGGCCAGCGAACGGCCGTCGACCAGCTCCATGACGATCCACGGCCGGCCGTCCTGCTCCAGCACGTCGTGCACGGTGATCACGCCGGGGTGCTTGATCCGGGCGGCCGCGGCGGCCTCCCGCTTCATCCGGGCGTGCAGGATCTCCACCTCCTCCTCGGGGAGGTGGCTGACGGTCAGCTCCTTGACCGCGACCTCGCGGTCCAGCATCCGGTCCCGGGCCCGCCAGACCGTGCCCATCCCGCCGCGGCCGAGCCGCTCGCCCAGCTCGTAGCGACCGACCAGCAGCCGCTCCCCCTCGGCCGACTCCGGCCGGTCCTGCGCGCCCATCCGCGACCGCTCCCCCTCATTCACCTGCCGTCACGCGACGGAGGGCCCGGTGCAGACCACTCGGTGCAGACCACTGAATCGAACAGATTCCACGGACACCCTAGGCGTCCCGGGTGTCCCCCGGGAATCTCCCCCGCCCGCCGTCCCGGCGACCATGTTCCCACCGGCCCCGTCAGCCTGCGAACAGCACCACGGCCGCCACGCCGAGGACCAGCAGCAGGAACACTCCGCCGACCAGGAGCGGCCCCAGCAGCGCCGGCGGGATCCGCGGCGGCCGGGCCGCTCCGGCCGCCTCCGCCCGCACCGTTTCCGCCTTCGGCGGCCCCCCGTGCCGGTCCCGCGACCGGCCCGCCGCAGCCGCGCCCTTCGCCCGGCGCCGCCCGGCCGGCCGCGCCGACCGGGGCCCCGGAAGTCCCGGCGCACCGGCCGCCGCCGGCCCGTCCACCGGCTCCGGCGCGCGCGCCAGCAGCTCCGCCAGCTCCAGCGTGATCTCCGCCGCCGTCGGCCGCAGCGCCGGATCGGACTGCACCAGCCGCTCCACCAGCGGCCCCAGCGGCCCGCACGCCTCGGCGGGGACCCGCCGGCCCTCCCGCACCGCCGTCACCAGCTCCGGCACCCCGCTCTCCGGGTACGGCGCCCGCCCGGTCGCCATCCGGTGCAGCAGCACCCCGAGCGCCCAGCAGTCGCCGGCCGGGCCGCCGTCCAACGGCCACCGCTCGGCCACCGGCCCGACCAGCGCGGCCCGCACCTCGTACCGCCGCCGCCCGCCCGGACCGCCCAGCTCCTCGGCCAGCGCCTCCTCGGCCACCCCGGGGAGAAGCCCGCCCAGCAGGGCCGCGCCGTCCTCGCCGACCAGCACCGAGGCGGCCGTCACGTTCCCGTGCACCAGGCCCGCCCCGTGCAGCGCCCGCAGCGCCCCGGCGAGGTCCGCCGCCACCTCCGCCGCGCGGTACGGCGGCAGCGGGCCGGCTCCGAGCAGCGCGTCCAGCGGCTGTCCGGCGGGCCGTTCCTCGACCGTCCACAGCAGGTCGCCCTCGACGAACGCGCCCGCGCCCTGCAGCAGTCGGGCGTGCCGGGGCGCCGCGGCACCGACCGCCGCCACCCGCCGCACCAGCCGCTCCCCCGGCTCCGCGCCGGGGCCGTCCGGCTCCTGATCCCCGATCAGCACCGCGGGCAGCTCCAGCGCGCGCAGCCGCACGACGTCACCGGTCCGCTCGTCCGCGGCGAACGCGCCCAGCGCCTCCAGGTGGTCCGTCAGCCGATAACGCCCCGCCAGCACCTGCCCCGGGCCCGCTCGCATGCGTGTTCCTCTCCGCTCGCCGCCAAGCCTAGTTGCCCGCGGAAGACACCGCCCCGGTCCCCCGGATTACCCTCGGTCCATGGACTGGAGCGATCTCATCGACACGGCCTTCGACGTGGCCGGCAACAGCAGCAGTGACCACCGGGCCGCGGCCCTGCGCACGGTCGAGGCGAACGTCGCCCCCGACGAGAAGCCGATCGCCTCGACGGCGGGACGCCACCCCGACCACTTCCGCAAGGGCGTGCTGGTCCTGACCACCCATCGGCTGCTCTTCCTCAAGGACGGCAAGCCCCCGGTCCCGGTTCCGCTCGCGGCGGTCACCGACGCGACCGTCACCAGGACCCGGATCAACGGCGAGGTACTGCTCGTGGTCGCGCTGACCGGCTCGCACCGCTTCGAGGACGTGGTCAAGGCCGAGGTGTTCGCCGAGCAGCTCCGGGCCGCCGCCCGGCTGGCCCGCGAGGGCTCCCGGAAGGAGCCGATCGCCGCGGCCCCCGCGGCCCCCGCCTCCACCGGCGCCGACCTGCTCGACCAGCTGGAGCGGCTGGCCGCCCTGCACACCGCCGGCGCCCTCACCGCCGAGGAGTTCACCCGCGCCAAACAGCGCCTGATCGGCTGACCGGACGGGCACCCGCGAAGCACGAGCGGGTGCCCCCGCCCCGGAGGGGCGAGCGGACGGACTTACGGCGCGGGCTGGAAGGTGTCGAACGCGGTCTGCCGCGCCTGCGCGTTCGGCGCCGCCGACCAGTCCGCGTCCGGCGTGGTCCAGTAGATCGCGTAGCCGTACTTGGCCGGGGAGCCGGTGACGAAGCCCCGGTTCAGCGAGTGCGTCCTGGGGGTGCCGTTGGTCCACTCCCAGTCGGCCGCGTTGGTCCACTCCCGGTAGGCGACGGACTGCAGCTGCACCCGCTGGTAGTTGCTCACCTGCCCGCGCAGCCCGGGCTCGGAGGCCTGCCAGTCGGCGAGCGCGCTCGCCCCCGGCGTGGTCGTCCACTCGACCCGCAGGGTGCTGCCGTTGCCCTTGAAGGTGCGGCGGTTCGAGTCGGAGCCCGTCGGCTGCAGCCAGTCGGGCAGCACGATCGAGAAGCCGGACGGGTCCTTGTACTCGTGGTACCCGGCCGGCACGACCGCCCCGGTCTGCGTCGGCGTCGGTGTCGGCGTCGGCGTCGGCGTGGCACTGGGAGTCGGCGTGGGCGTGGGCGTCGGCGTGGCGGCCGGGGCGGCGGTCGGCGCGGGCGCCGCGGCCTCCCCCGGGCCGGTGCTCTCCGAGGCCGTCGCCGGCGCGGCGCCGTCCGTGCTTCCGGCCGTGACCGCCGCCACCGGCGCGGTGCCGCGCGCGCCCTCGGCCGAGCCGTCCTCGGAGCCGCCGAACGCCTGCAGCAGCACGATCAGGCCCGCGATCAGCAGCAGCACCACCACCGCCGTCGCGACGGCCAGCCGCCGCCGGCCGGTGCGCGGGTCGGCCCCGGCGGCCTGGGTCGCGCCCAGCGTCCACTCACTGGTGACCGGCCTGGCCGCCTCGGCCGAGGTCTCCGCGTCCCCCACCGGTACCGGCGCCTCCGGGGTGCCCGGTGCCACCGGCGTCTCCCCGCTCCCGGCGTCCCCGGCCCGGCTGCCCACCCGGACCGTCCCGAGCAGTCCGCCGACCGGCGGCTTCCCGCCCTTGCCGGTGCCCTTGCCCGAACCGCCGCCCGCACCGTCGCCTGAACCGCCGCCCGCGCCGGTGTCACTACCCGTACCGCCGCCCGCGCCCGCCACCGGCACCGCGTGCTCGGTGGTCGACTCGGCCCGCGCGGTCGCCTCCGCGACCACCCGCTTGAGCATCGACCGGGTCTGCGGGGCGGTCAGCCGCTCCGCCGGGTCCTTGGCCAGCAGCCCCTCGACCACCGGCCGCAGCGGCCCGGCGTTCACCGGCGCGGTGAGCTCCTCCGTCATCACCGCCGTCAGGGTGGCCAGCGCCGAGCCCCGGTCGTACGGCGGCCGGCCCTCGACCATCGCGTACAGCGTGCCGCCCAGCGACCACAGGTCGGCCGGCGGTCCGGGCTTCTGTCCCTGGGCCCGCTCCGGGGATATGTACGAGGGCGCGCCGACCAGCATCCCGGTCGACGTCACCGAGGAGTCCCCCTCCACGCTGGCGATGCCGAAGTCCGTGAGCACGACCCGGCCGTCCTCGCCGATCAGCACATTGGACGGCTTGACGTCCCGGTGCAGGATGCCGTGCGCGTGCGCGGCGCTCAGCACGCCGAGCACGTCCAGCGCGATCTCCGCCGCCCGGGCCGGCGCCAGCGGGCCGTCCTCCCGGATGACGTCCGCGAGCGAGCGGGACTCGACCAGCTCCATGACGATCCACGGCCGGTCGTCCTCCTCGACCACGTCGAAGACGGTGACCGCCGAGGAGTGCCGGATCCGCGCCGTCGCCTTGGCCTCGCGCAGGGTCCGGACGATCAGCCGGTGCTTCTCGTCCTCGTCCACGCTGGCGTTCATCCGCAGTTCCTTGACCGCGACCGTCCGGCCCAGCATCTCGTCCTCGGCGCGCCACACTGTGCCCATGCCACCACGACCGAGCACCGCGTCCAGCCGGTAGCGTCCGGCCAGGAGGCGGCCGGTGGAACCCTGCGCCTGGGTCATTCGGAACGTTCCCCCATGTGCTGCTGGCGGTCGTGATGACGGCACGTCGGACCGGCGTCGGGCCCGAACGCCCAAGCCTCCATCATCCCCTGTCCCGCGCGCGCCCGGCCACCCGGCCCCCGGCCACCCTGGTCCGCACCCCGGACCGGGGCGGCGCTCCGTGCCCGATCTGTGATCGAAAACTCTGTCCGGCCGGCTCCGGCCACTGCTACCGTTCGGCAGCTCACCGTCTTTCCGGGGGGAAAAGGACGTCCATGACCGCATCCGCACCGGGCGCTGACGGCCAGTCGAACCGGCCGCCCACGGCCCGGCATTTCTCGGTCGCACCGGAACCGGAGACCCCGGAGGGGTACGTCGCCCCCGGTATGCCCGGTGCGCCGGTGGCCGGTTACCGCCCCGTCGACCCGGCCGACCCCGCCCCGGCGGCCGCCGCGACGCCCGACCTGAACGCCCCCGGACGCCGTCGCCGGCCCGGGCGCGGACGCGGACGGACCGTCCCGGCGGTGGCGATCGCCGTCCTCGCGATGCTGGCCGGCGCGGCGGCCCTCGGCTGCGCGCCGATCCGCGCCGAGGCCACCGTCGGCTGGCTGGCCATCGCCCCGGCGGCCGCGGTGGCCTGGCCGCTCGGCCGGCTCGGCGGCCCCGGCCGGCTGCTGCCGCCGCTGGGCGCCGTGCTGGCCTCCGGCGCGCTGTTCCTCGGCCAGCTGCTCGGGCAGACCCGCCGGCTGCACCAGCTGGCCGGCACCGGGTACGGCGAGCTGCTCCGCGACGCCCTCCCGCTCTGGCGCGCCGACCGCCGCACGCTGGACCTGGTCTTCTACGGCATCGCCGTGATCGGCGGCTTCCTGCTGACCCGCCGGGCCGCCACCCGCCAGTAGCGGGCCCGCCCGGCCCGGAACGGCGCGAGGCCCCGGTCGCGCGGTGCGACGGGGCCTCGGGCGGGAGCGGCCGGCTCAGCGGTGGTGGAGCGCCGGGTTGACGGTCACCTCGACCCGCTGGAACTCCTTGAGCTCGGTGTACCCGGTGGTCGCCATCGCCCGGCGCAGGGCGCCGAACAGGTTCATGGTGCCGTCCGGGGTGTGCGACGGACCGGTGAGGATCTCCTCGGTGCTGCCGACGGTGCCGAGGTCGACCACCTTGCCGCGCGGCAGCTCCTCGTGCACGGCCTCCATGCCCCAGTGGTAGCCCTTGCCGGGCGCGTCGGTGGCGCGGGCCAGCGCGGCACCGATCATCACCGCGTCGGCGCCGCAGGCGACCGCCTTCGGGATGTCGCCGCTGTAGCCGACGCCGCCGTCCGCGATGACGTGCACGTAGCGGCCGCCGGACTCGTCCATGTAGTCGCGGCGGGCGGCGGCCACGTCGGCGACGGCGGTGGCCATCGGCACCTGGATGCCCAGCACGTTGCGGGTGGTGTGCGCGGCGCCGCCGCCGAAGCCCACCAGCACGCCGGCCGCGCCGGTGCGCATCAGGTGCAGGGCGGCGGTGTAGGTGGCGCAGCCGCCGACGATGACCGGGACGTCCAGCTCGTAGATGAACTGCTTCAGGTTGAGCGGCTCGGCGGCACCGGAGACGTGCTCGGCCGAGACGGTGGTGCCGCGGATGACGAAGACGTCGACCCCGGCGTCCACGACGGCCTTGGAGAACTCGGCGGTGCGCTGCGGCGAGAGCGCGGCGGCGGTGACCACACCCGAGTCGCGGACCTCCTGGATCCGCTGCTTGATCAGCTCGGCCTTGATCGGCTCCGAGTAGATCTCCTGCAGACGGCGGGTGGCGGCGGCCTCGTCGGTGATCGCGGCGATCTCGTCGAGCAGCGGCTGCGGGTCCTCGTAGCGGGTCCACAGGCCCTCGAGGTTCAGCACGCCCAGGCCGCCGAGGCGGCCGATGGTGATGGCCTGCTGCGGGGAGACCACGCTGTCCATGGGCGCGGCCAGGAACGGCAGCTCGAAACGGTAGGCGTCGATCTGCCAGGCGATCGAGACCTCCTTCGGGTCGCGCGTACGGCGACTGGGGACGACGGCGATGTCGTCGAAGGCGTACGCCCGGCGGCCGCGCTTGCCACGCCCGATCTCGATCTCAGTCACTTCGAGCCCTTCTGCTGGTATTGCTCATGCCCGGCCGGGTCACCCCGGCCGCCCCCCAGTATCCCGCACCCCCCGGGGGCCGCACGGCGCCGCCCCGTCCCCCGGACCGGCCGCGGACCGGCGCCCGGACAGCCCGGAGGGCCCGCCACCGGTCGGTGACGGGCCCTCCGGACCAGCGCGTGATCAGCCGCGGCTGGTGTAGTTCGGCGCCTCGACGGTCATCTGGATGTCGTGCGGGTGGCTCTCCTTGAGGCCCGCCGAGGTGATCCGGACGAACCGGCCCTTGCTCTCCATCTCGGCGACGGTGGCGGCACCCACGTAGCCCATGGTCTGACGCAGGCCGCCGACCAGCTGGTACAGCACCGCGGACAGCGGGCCGCGGTAGGGCACCTGGCCCTCGATGCCCTCGGCGATCAGCTTCTCGTCGGAGGTGACCTCGCCCTGGAAGTAGCGGTCCTTGGAGAAGGACCGCGCCTGGCCGCGGGTCTGCATGGCGCCCAGCGAGCCCATGCCGCGGTAGGACTTGAACTGCTTGCCGTTGATGAACAGCAGCTCGCCCGGGGACTCCTCGCAGCCGGCCAGCAGCGAGCCGAGCATCACGGTGTCGGCACCGGCGGCGAGCGCCTTGCCGATGTCGCCGGAGTACTGCAGGCCGCCGTCGCCGATGACCGGCACGCCGGCCGCCTGACAGGCCAGGGCCGCCTCGTAGATCGCGGTGACCTGCGGGACGCCGATGCCGGCGACCACGCGGGTGGTGCAGATGGAGCCCGGGCCGACGCCGACCTTGACGCCGTCCACGCCGGCGTCGATCAGCGCCTGGGCGCCGTCACGGGTGGCGACGTTGCCGCCGACCACGTCGACCCCGACGGCCGACTTGATCTTCGCGATCCAGGCCAGCGCGTTGTGGCTGTGGCCGTGCGAGGTGTCGACGACCAGGAAGTCCACGCCCGCCTGGACCAGGGCCTGGGCGCGGTCGAAGGCCTCGGCGCTGGCGCCGACGGCGGCGCCGACCAGCAGCCGGCCCTCGGCGTCCTTGGCGGCGTTCGGGTACTGCTCGGCCTTGACGAAGTCCTTGACGGTGATGAGGCCCTTGATCCGGCCCTCGTCGTCGACCAGCGGAAGCTTCTCGATCTTGTGGCGGCGGAGCAGCGCCATCGCGTCGACGCCGGAGATCCCGACCTTGCCGGTGATCAGCGGCATCGGGGTCATGATCTCGCGGACCCGGCGGCTGCGGTCCGACTCGAAGGCCATGTCGCGGTTGGTGACGATGCCGAGCAGCTTGCCGCTCTCGTCGGCGATCGGCACGCCGGAGATGCGGAACTTCGCGCACAGCGCGTCGGCCTCGCCCAGCGTGGTGTCCGGGCCGACCGTGATCGGGTCGGTGACCATGCCGGACTCGGAGCGCTTCACCAGGTCGACCTGGTTGGCCTGGTCCTCGACCGACAGGTTGCGGTGCAGGACGCCGACGCCGCCCTGACGGGCCATCGCGATCGCCATCCGCGCCTCGGTGACCTTGTCCATCGCGGCGGAGAGCAGCGGGATGTTCACCCGCACGTTGCGGGAGACCCGCGAGGAGGTGTCGACCTGGTTCGGCAGCACCTCGGACGCCCCCGGCAGCAGCAGGACGTCGTCGTACGTGAGCCCGAGCATCGCGAACTTCTCGGGTACGCCTGCGGCGTTGTAAGACATTTCGGGGGTACCTTCCGTGGCCGGCCTAATCCGCTCACGCCCGAGGGTGGGGGCGCAGTCATCAGCTACTCGGACCGCCGAAAGCCGGGTGTCCATTGGAGGATCCTCCAGGGGAACCCCACACGCACCGTCGGAACTTTGGCGACCCGCCCAGACGCCGATACCCCATCGTACTGGCACCGCGAACGGCTCCTCGTGCTGCCCTTGACAACACCGGCCCACCATGAGTCATTCCATGATTCGCCCGCGCGCCCCCAGGGCGGGAACCAGCCCCTAGGAGGACTCCTCCGCCAGGGCGCGGAGGCGGCTGAGGGCCCGGTGCTGGGCGACCCGGACGGCCCCCGGCGACATGCCGAGCACCTCGCCGGTCTCCTCCGCCGAGAGTCCGGCGGCCACCCGCAACAGCACCAGTTCGCGCTGCCGGGCCGGCAGGTTGGAGAGCAGCTCCTTGGCCCACGCGGCGTCGCTGCTGAGCAGCGCCCGCTCCTCCGGGCCGAGCGCGTCGTCCGGCACCTCCGGCAGGTCGTCCTGCGGGACCACGGTCGATCCGGGCCCGCGCATCGCGGCCCGCTGCAGATCGGCGATCTTGTGTGCGGCGATCCCGTAGACGAAGGCCTCGAACGGGCGGCCCAGGTCCCGGTAGCGGGGCAGTGCGCAGAGCACCGCGACGCAGACCTCCTGGGCGATGTCGTCGACATGGTGCCGGGCGCCGCCGGGCAGCCGGACCAGCCGGCCGCGGCAGTAGCGCAGCGCCAGCGGGTGGACGTGGGCGAGCAGGGCGTCGATCGCCGGGCCCTCGCCGCGGACGGCGGCCGCGACCAGCGCGGCGAGCGCGCCCGGCCCGTCGGCCGGATCCGCGTACGCCGGGCCGGGCCCGGGCGCGGAGGGCTCGGCCTCCACCGGGTCCGCCTCGCCGGGAGACCCCGTCACGTCGTCACGCATCGGTCCATGGTGCCTGGTCGCGCGGGAAAACGCGGCACCGCGTCCGGAGTTGTGCACCGGAACGTTATGCGGTGCCGCTCCGGTACGCACCACCGGCCCCTCCTGCACCGCACCGCCTCCCGCCCCACCGCCGCCGACGGTCCCGTCCGCGGCGCCGTCCGCCGAGTCTCCTGCGGCTGCGTGGTTCGCCGCAGTTCCTGTCCGCTGGTCCCCGAGGTGCTCCACTCCTCCATGGTGCAACCTCGGGGCCGTAACGTCACACGCCTCCGCAGGGGCAATCGCGAACAGCGGGCCGGAACCGGCGGCGGCGCCGGCGGTCAGCGGACCAGGCCCCACCGGAAGCCCAGGGCCACCGCGTGCGCGCGGTCCGAGGCGCCGAGCTTCTTGAACAGCCGCCGGGCGTGGGTCTTGACGGTGTCCTCGGAGAGGAACAGCTCACGGCCGATCTCGGCGTTGCTGCGGCCGTGGCTCATGCCCTCCAGCACCTGGATCTCACGTGCCGTCAGGGTCGGCGCGGCCCCCATGTCGGGGCTGCGCAGCCGCCGGGGGGCGAGCCGCCAGGTCGGGTCGGCGAGGGCCTGGGTCACGGTGGCCCGCAGTTCGGCGCGCGAGGCGTCCTTGTGCAGGTAACCGCGCGCACCCGCGGCGACCGCGAGCGCGACACCGTCGAGGTCCTCGGCGACGGTGAGCATGATGATCCGGGCACCGGGGTCGGCGGACAGCAGCCGCCGGACCGTCTCCACCCCGCCGAGGCCGGGCATCCGGACGTCCATCAGGACGAGATCGGAGCGGTCGGCCACCCAGCGGCGGAGGACCTCCTCCCCGTTCGTCGCGGTGGTGACCCGATCGACACCGGGTACGGTCGCGACCGCGCGGCGAAGCGCCTCGCGGGCGAGCGGGGAATCGTCGCAAACGAGAACGGAAGTCATGACTGTCGTCCTCCGCAGCTGATCCGCGTCACGTTGAGCCTCCTGGCTGGTACGAACCTCTCCGACACGGCCCACCGGCGTCAGACTCCGTGCTGATCGCCCAGGTTCCCCGCGATCGTTCCCGACGTCCGGCGTCCGCTAACCGCCTCCGCACTTCCAACGACCGTCACTCGAATGAGTTACGGCCTTCAGGGCCATCTCCACCACTGTACGTGGCCGACCCGTTACCGATCAGCCGCATCGCGGTGCACACGCCGCACTTTTGCCCAGCTCGCGCGCGGTCGGCGTACAACCCGCACACCCGCGCGGGGCTCCGCGCGCCGGTCGGCCACCCGATTGCCACGCTTGCGCCGGGCGACTGTCAGCTCGACAGTCATGCCCACTTTGCCCGTTTTTAGAGCTTTTGTATGGTCATTGACTGTTGTGCCACTCTGTGGGTGACTTGTCCATGGAGTTGCCGTAAGTCATATTTCCAGGTGTCCACACCGCGCCGGACGCCCCGCCGAGCCGACTCCAGCGCGACCCGCTGGTGACCGGCCCGCGGTCGACGACCTCTGAAGGGAATGAGCCATGGCAGATTTCTCCCGCCTCCCCGGCCCCAACGCGGATCTCTGGGACTGGCAGCTCTCCGCAGCCTGCCGCGGCGTGGACAGCTCCCTCTTCTTCCACCCCGAGGGAGAACGCGGCGCCGCCCGCAGTTCACGCGAAGCCAGTGCCAAGGAGGTCTGCACCCGCTGCCCGGTCCGCACCGAGTGCGCCGCGCACGCCCTGGCGGTCCGCGAGCCGTACGGCGTGTGGGGAGGTCTCACCGAGGACGAGCGCGAGGAGCTGATGGGCCGCTCGCGCCACCGTCTGGCGGAAGTGCCGCTGGTCGCTCCGGGCGTGTCGCAGCAGTAGGCGGCCGGTTCCGCGCCGGCCAGGAGAAACGTTTCTCCACCGGCGATCTCCCCCGGCCTCCCACCGACCCCCCTGCGGCCCTTCCGACCCCCTCCGGGTGACCTCCGTCCGGAACCCGGCCCCGCCGGCCCGGTCCCGCCCGGCGGCCCGCTCCTCCGGCGGCCGGGCGGGGCGGCGGTGTCAGCGGCCGGCGGCCGCCCCGGACAGCCGCTCCAGCATCAGCGCCACCGCCGGCACCTCGGCGAGGTCCGGCAGGGTCAGCGCGACCACCTGCCGTACCGCCGGCGCCCCCGAGGCGGCGTGCACCGCCACCGTCGCCACCCCGTCCGGGCGCACCGACTCCAGCGCCAGTCCGGGCAGCACCGCCACCCCGAGCCCGGCCGCCACCAGCCCGACCACCGCCGGGTAGTCGTCGGTGGCGAAGTCGATCCGCGGCTCGAAGCCGGCCCCCGCGCACAGCTCCACCAGGTGGCCCCGGCACTGCGGGCAGCCGGCGATCCACTGCTCCTCCGCCAGCTCGGCCAGCTCCACCGGCCCGCCGCGCCCGGCCAGCCGGTGCCCGGCGGGCAGCAGGCCGACCAGCGGGTCGTCCAGCAGCGGGGTGGCCACCAGGTCGGACCAGTCGGCGCCGGCGCTCAGCTGCTGGGCCTCCAGATTGGCCTCGGCGCGCGCCTCCCGCGGCGTGCTGTGCGCGGGCGCCGACGCGGTCGCGAGGGCGGAACCGGGGGCCTGCGGATAGCGGAAGGCGAGCGCGACCTCGCACTCGCCGCCGCGCAGCATCGCCAGCGACTCCGGCGGCTCCGCCTCGACCAGCGACACGCGGACCCCCGGATGGGTGCCCCGCAGCCGGGCGACGGCCGGCGGCACCAGGGTCGAGCTGGCGGTCGGGAAGGACACCAGGCGGACCCGTCCGGCCCGCAGTCCGGCGATCGCCGCCACCTCCTCCTCGGCGGCGGAGAGTCCGGCGAGGATTCCGGTGGCATGCTTGAGCAGCACCCGGCCGGCCTCGCTGAGCTGCATCCCGCGGCCCGAACGGACCACCAGCGGGGTGTCCACGGACTTCTCCAGGGCCTTCATCTGCTGGCTGATCGCGGGCTGGGTGCAACCCAGCTCACGAGCGGCGGCGGAGAAGGAGCCGGTGCGGGCGACGGCACGCAGGACGCGCAGATGGCGGGCCTCGATCATGCCTCCAAGATATAAGGCATTCTTTGCAACTAGCAAAATTCAACTGATAGTTGAAGGATGGAACACACCGGTGCGGCCTCGCCCGGGCCCGGCCGGTGCCGCAACGCCGGAGGCCCGGCCCGCCACCCCCAGCGGGGCGCGGACCGGGCCTCCGGTCAGTGCTTCGGGCCTCAGTGCGAGTGGCCGTGACCGCCGTGGCCGTGACCGGCGTCGGCCTCCTCCTCCTTCTTCTCCACCACGAGGGTCTCGGTGGTGAGAAGCAGGGAGGCGATCGACGCGGCGTTCTCCAGGGCGGAGCGGGTGACCTTGACCGGGTCGATGACGCCGGCCTTCACCAGGTCGCCGTACTCGCCGGTGGCCGCGTTGTAGCCCTGGCCCAGCTCCAGCTCGGCGACCTTGGAGGTGATGACGTAGCCCTCCAGGCCGGCGTTCTGGGCGATCCAGCGCAGCGGCTCGTGCAGCGCCTTGCGGACGACCGCGACACCGGTGGCCTCGTCGCCGGACAGGCCCAGGCCACCGTCCAGCACCTTGGCGGCGTGGACCAGGGAGGCGCCACCACCGGCGACGATGCCCTCCTCGACCGCGGCACGGGTCGCCGAGATGGCGTCCTCCAGGCGGTGCTTGCGCTCCTTCAGCTCCACCTCGGTGGCGGCACCGACACGGATGACGCAGACGCCGCCGGCCAGCTTGGCCAGGCGCTCCTGCAGCTTCTCGCGGTCCCAGTCCGAGTCGGTGTTGGCGATCTCGCCCTTGATCTGGGCGACCCGACCGGTCACGGCCTCGGAGTCACCGGCACCGTCGACGACGATCGTCTCGTCCTTGGTGACGGTCACGCGGCGGGCGGAGCCCAGCACGTCCAGACCGGCCTGGTCGAGCTTGAGGCCGACCTCCTCGGAGATCACGGTGCCGCCGGTGAGGACGGCCAGGTCGCCGAGGATCGCCTTGCGGCGGTCGCCGAAGCCCGGGGCCTTGACGGCCACCGCGTTGAAGGTGCCGCGGATCTTGTTCACCACGAGGGTGGACAGCGCCTCGCCGTCGACGTCCTCGGCGATGATCAGCAGCGGGCGGGAGGTGCCGCCCTGGAGGATCTTCTCCAGCAGCGGCAGCAGCTCCTGGATGGAGGAGATCTTGCCCTGGTTGATCAGGATGTACGGGTCCTCGAGGACCGCTTCCTGACGCTCCGCGTCGGTGACGAAGTACGGCGACAGGTAGCCCTTGTCGAACTGCATGCCCTCGGTGAAGTCCAGCTCCACGCCGAAGGTGTTCGACTCCTCGACGGTGATGACACCGTCCTTGCCGACCTTGTCGATCGCCTCGGCGATCAGCTCGCCGACCTGGGTGTCCTGGGCGGAGAGGCTCGCGACGGCGGCGACGTCGTCCTTGCCCTCGATCTCGCGGGCGACCGACAGCAGGTGCTCGGAGACGGCGGCGACGGCCTTGTCGATGCCCTTCTTCAGGGCGGCCGGGCCGGCGCCCGCGGCGACGTTGCGCAGACCCTCGTTGACCAGGGCCTGGGCCAGCACGGTGGCGGTGGTGGTGCCGTCACCCGCGACGTCGTTGGTCTTGGTGGCGACCTCCTTGACGAGCTGCGCGCCAAGGTTCTCGTACGGGTCGTCGAGCTCGACCTCACGGGCGATGGTGACACCGTCGTTGGTGATGGTCGGGGCGCCGAACTTCTTGTCGATGACGACGTTGCGGCCCTTGGGGCCGATGGTCACCTTGACGGTGTCGGCCAGCTTGTTGACACCGCGCTCGAGCGAGCGGCGGGCGTCCTCGTCGAACTGCAGGATCTTCGGCATGTTCCCTATTCCTTCGGGGTGCGGCCGTCGCGGGCCGCTCGACTACGTGAACCAACAGCCACGCCCCGGCCCCTGTCACTAGGGACACGGATCCGGGGCGTGGCTGAACGCTTTTACTTCTCGATGATGGCGAGAACGTCGCGCGCGGAGAGCACCAGGTACTCCTCGCCCTGGTACTTCACCTCGGTGCCGCCGTACTTCGAGTACAGGACGATGTCACCCACGGCGACGTCGAGCGGCAGACGCTGGCCGTCCTCGAAGCGGCCCGGGCCGACAGCCAGGACGACGCCCTCCTGGGGCTTCTCCTTGGCGGTGTCCGGGATAACCAGGCCGGAGGCCGTGGTGGTCTCGGCGTCGAGCGGCTGGACCACAATGCGGTCCTCGAGCGGCTTGATGGCAACCTTGCTGCTGGTGGTCACGTCCGAGCTCCCCTTCGGAGATTACGGGGTTTTCTAACGGGTAGGGGCGAACTCACGGATCTGCCGTCGCGGGGGTCAGACACGCATTGTCGCGTTAGCACTCCCCCGGTGGTGAGTGCTAGTGACGACCATAGGCCGCCGTTAGCACTCAGTCAACCAGAGTGCCAACGCCACGCGGGCCGGTCCTGTCGGAGGCACCCGTGACCGCGCGCTCCCGCCCGCGGGGCCGGCGCCCCGGGCCCGCCCGTGACCGGGGAGAATGAGCGGGTGGAGAACGACGACCTGCGGGCCCTGCTGACCGAGCGGGGCCAGGCCCTGCTCGCCGAACTGCGCGAGTTCGCGCCCGAGGAGGAGCTGGCACTCGCCACCCGGCTGCGCAAGGAGCACCCCGCCGAGCTGGTGTCGGCCGCCTTCGGGCAGGCCCGGCTGCGGCAGCGGGCCCGGGCCAAGTTCGGCGCCGACGCCGATCTCATGTACTTCACGCCCAACGGCGTCGAGCAGTCCACCCGGCGCGAGGTCGCCGAGTGGCGGGCGGAACGGTTCGCCGGGCTCGGGGTGAAGCGGCTGGCCGACCTCTGCTGCGGCATCGGCGGCGACGTCCTGGCGCTGGCCCGGGCCGGGATCGAGGTGCTCGCCGTCGACCGGGACCCGGCGGCCTGTGCCGCCCTCGCCGCCAACGCGGCCGCCCTGGGCCTGGCCGACCTGGTCGAGGTGCGCTGCGCGGACGTCGCCGAGGTCGACGTCACCGGCTACGACGCGGTGTTCACCGACCCCGCCCGACGCACCGCGCGCGGCCGGGTCTTCGACCCCGAGGCGTACGCCCCGCCGCTGTCCTGGGCGATCGAGGCCGGCCGGCGGGCCCCCGTCGGCGCGCTCAAGGTGGCGCCCGGCATCCCGCACGAGGCCGTGCCGGCCGACGCCGAGGCCGAGTGGGTCTCGGACCACGGCGACGTCAAGGAGGCGGTGCTCTGGTTCGGCACCCGGGCCGGGCACCCGCACCGCGCCACCCTGCTGCCGCAGCGGGCCGGCCTCACCGGCGGCGACCTGCCCGACCCCCCGGCCGGACCGGTCGGCCGCTACCTGTACGAGCCGGACGGCGCCGTGATCCGCGCCCATCTGGTCGCGGAGGTGGCCGGGCTGGTGAACGGGCGGCTGATCGATCCGAAGATCGCCTACCTGACCTCCGACGAGCTGGTCGACACCCCGTACGCGCACGCCTTCGAGCTGACCGACGTGATGCCGTTCCACATCAAGAAGCTCAAGGCGCTGCTGCGCGAGCGGAAGGTCGGCACGGTGGTGATCAAGAAGCGCGGGATGGCGATCACCCCGGAGGAGCTGCGCCGGCAGCTGCGGCCCGCCGGCCCGAACGCCGTCACGGTGGTCCTCAGCCGCACCGACAACGGCCCGCTGATGATGCTCGGCCACCCCGTCACCGGACCGGCCGCGGCCGTTCAGGCGGCCGGCGCCTCGATGTAGTCCTCCAGCCGGGCCACCGCGAAGCCCTGCTCCTGGATCCGGGCCAGCAGCTCGCCGAACATCTGCGTCATCGTCTCGCCCTTGAGGTCCTTCGGGCCCCGGAAGTGGGCGAGCACGATGTCGCCGGGCCGCAGCTTCTTGTCCGCGGCCTGGTACTGCATGTCGTGGATCTGCATCGACTCGCGCCACAGCACCACCGCCCTCGGCCCGCACTGCTGCACCGAGGTGTTGAGCGCCGGCGTGTTGGCGCCGTCCCCGTACGGCGGGCGGAACAGCAGCGGCGGGGTGCCGTACTGCTGGGTGAGCGCGGCCTGGGCGTCGCAGATCTCGGACTTCTGCTTCTCCGGCGGCACCTTGCTCATTTGGGCGTGGTCCACGGTGTGGTTGTGGACGTGGTTGCCGAGCGCCTGGAGGCGCTTGAAGTAGCCGTAGTCGTCCTTGACGATGTCGCGGGTCAGGAACATCGACACCGGCACCTTGAGGTCGGTCAGCATCTCGACGAACTTCGGGTCCTTCTCGGCACCGTCGTCGATGGTGACGAAGACGACCTTGTCGGAGGTCTTCACCTCGCTGAACACCGGGACGGGCCCGGTCCGCGCGAGCTTCACCGGCTTGTCGGCGGGTGCGGGCGGCGCCGGCGGCAGCGGCGTGAGCTGCCACTTCGCCCACGCGGCGGCGTCCCCGGCAGCCGGGCCACCCCCGGTCGGGGACGCGGTCGGCGACGGGGCCGCGGACCGCGACGGCGCGGCCGTCACCGGGGAGCCGCTCGCCGGGGAGCCGCTCGCCGGGACCAGCGCGGCCGAGGCCGCGCCGCTGCCGCCGTCGCTCGTGCACCCGGTGGCGGCGGCCAGCAGGGCCAGCGCCCCCGCCGCGTACACCGTCGTCCTGCTCCGTGCGTGCCTGTTCACCGCGCCGTGCTCCCCGCTCCCGTTCAGCGACCTCGATCGCTAGCACGGTAACGGTCCGGCGTTCGGTTCCCGATCAGGCGTGCGAACGGCTGCGGGCGGCTACTCCACGTGCTCGCTGGTGAAGGACCAGCGGTGCACCGGACGGCCCAGCAGGGCGGCGGGCGGCTCCGGCACCGGGACCGGCTCGCCGGACCACCAGGTGATCAGCAGCACCCGCTCCCCGGGGGCGGCGAGCAGCTCGGTCCGGAGCAGCCCGGCCGAACCGCGCAGCGCGGGCAGCGCCGTCCCCCGGACCCAGCCGGAGAGCTCGGCGCCCCGGCCGTCGGCGGCCCTGGCCTCCCACATCGCGGCAGTGGTGGCGCTCACTGCTGCTGCCCGGTCAGGGCCTGGTAGGCCTGCCCGTGGAAGTCGGTGTGCGGCACATGGACCTCGGTGACCGGCAGCGAGGAGTCCGCCGACAGGTCGAGCGAGGACGGCGCGCGGTCCCGCCAGACCATCTCGCTGCCGAGTGCGGCGACCATCGCGCCGTTGTCGGTGCACAGGCCCGGACGCGGCACCCGCAGCCGGATGCCGGCGCGGTCGCAGCGCTGCTGGGCCATCTCGCGGAGCCGGGAGTTGGCCGCGACACCGCCGCCGATCATCAGATGGTCGACGCCGTTGTCCTTGCAGGCCTTGACCGCCTTGCGGGTGAGCACATCGGTGACCGCCTCCTGGAAGGACGCCGCGACGTCCGCGATCGGCACCTCCTCGCCGGCCCGGCGCTTCGCCTCCACCCAGCGGGCGACGGCGGTCTTCAGGCCGGAGAAGGAGAAGTCGTACTCCGGGTCCTTGGGGCCGGTCAGGCCGCGCGGGAAGGCGATCGCCTTCGGGTCGCCCTCACGGGCCCTGCGGTCCACCACGGGGCCGCCGGGGAAGCCCAGGCCGAGCACCCGGGCCACCTTGTCGAAGGCCTCGCCGGCCGCGTCGTCGATGGTCGCGCCGAGCGGGCGGACGTCGGTGGTGATGTCCTCGCTCAGCAGCAGCGAGGAGTGCCCGCCGGAGACCAGCAGGGCCATCGTCGGCGAGGGCAGCCGGCCGTGCTCCAGCTGGTCCACGCAGATGTGCGAGGCGAGGTGGTTGACCCCGTACAGCGGCTTGTCGAGGGCCCACGCGTAGGCCTTGGCGGCGCTCACGCCGACCAGCAGCGCGCCGGCCAGGCCCGGTCCGGCGGTGACGGCGATGCCGTCCAGGTCGCCGGCCTTGACGCCCGCGGTGTCCAGGGCGCGCTGGATGGTCGGGACCATCGCCTCCAGGTGCGCGCGGCTGGCGATCTCGGGGACGACGCCGCCGAAGCGGGCGTGGTCGTTGACGCTGGAGGCCACCGCGTCGGCCAGCAGGGTGGTGCCGCGCACGATGCCGACGCCGGTCTCGTCGCAGGAGGTCTCGATGCCGAGGACGAGCGGTTCGTCAGCCATGGGGGGTGTCCTTCTTCACATCCGGTCGCGGGTGGCCCGCGGGTTCGTCGAGGTCTTCGGGGGCCGCGGCGGGGGCGGCAGGAGCGGCGTGGTCGGCAGGAGCGGCGTGGTCGGCGGGGGCGGCCGCGAGGTCGAGCCGCATCACCAGCGCGTCGATGCCGGCCGGCTGGTAGTAGCCGCGCCGGATGCCGACCGGCTCGAAACCGAAGCGCTCGTAGAGCCGCTGCGCGCGGGTGTTGTCCACCCGCACCTCCAGCAGCAGGTCCGCGCAGCCGCGCCGGGCGGCCTCCCGGACCAGGTCGGTGAGCAGCGCCGCGCCGAGCCCGGTGCCCTGGTGGCGTCCGTCGACGGCGATGGTCTGCACATCGCCGTCGCCACCCACCGCCATCAGCCCGGCGTAGCCGACGACCGCGCCGTCCGGGGTGACGGCGACGGTGTAGTGCCGGGTGCCGCCGGGGTGGGCCTCGGCCAGCTCGGACCAGAACATGCCGGCGGACCAGGCGTCCTCCGGGAACAGCTCCAGCTCCAGCGCCAGCACCGGGGCTATGTGCCACCAGCGCATCGGCCGCAGCCGGGCGGCACCGGGGTCCGTGGTGCTCGGGCCGGCGGTGCTCGGGCCCGTGGTGCTCGGGCCGGCGGGGCTCGGGCCGGTCACGCCGGGAGCACCGCCTTGTAGCCGGCCGGCACCTGGGCGTCGGGGCGTCGCAGGTACAGCGGGGCGTTGGGCAGCAGGGCCCGGCCGGCGGCCAGCTCGGCGACGGCGAACGCGGCGAGCGCTCCGGCCGAGACGTGCTCGGGGCCGTGCGCGCCCGGGAAGGCGTCCGGGTAGAGCAGCGCACCGGCGCCGACCGACCGCGCCGGCGGGGTCAGCTCGCCCGGACGGTCCACCGACGGCCCCTCGGTCCGCCGGCCCTCGGCGTCGTACGCGGCCCAGTAGACCTCCTTGCGGCGGGCGTCGGTGGCCACCGTGAACGCCTCGCCGGCCAGCCCCTCGGCGCGGGCCGCGTGGGCGATCGCGTCCAGGGTGCAGACGCCGTGCACCGGCAGGCCGAGCGCGTGGCCCAGCGCGGCGGCGGTCACCAGGCCGACCCGCAGACCGGTGTACGGGCCGGGGCCCACGCCCACCGCGATGTCGGTCAGCCGGTGCCGGTCGACACCGGCCTCCCGGAGCACCCGGTCGATCGCGGGAATCAGGAGTTCGCCGTGGCGCCTGGCGTCGACCTGGTCGGTCTCGGCGAGGACGGCCGTGCCGTCGTGGACGGCGGCGGTGACGGCGGGGGTAGCGGTGTCGAACGCGAGCAGCAGCACGGGTCAAGGTTAGACCGGTCGGCCAGCACCCCGTCCGGGCCGGTCCCGCCGGGGCACGTGCTCCGCCCGATCGAAAACCGGACCGGCTCCGGAACACACGTCCGACACGATGCGGACCGGACGGGCGAACCTGGCACGATGGGGCCGACGGTTTTGGGACGGCGGTGGGAGCGGCACGTGGCGAAGATGGGTCCTGGAGTGGTGGTCACCGGGCTGACCCTGGGGGCCCTGGCGGTGGTGAGCCTGCTGGCCTTCCAGGCCAACGGCGCGCAGGACCGCGCGGTCGCCGCGAACCCGGTCACGAGCACGGCCGCCACCTCCAGCGGACCGGCCGCCTCGGCCACCCCGACCGCCACGCCCACGCCGGCCGCCCCGACGCTGCCCGCCGTGGGCACCGGCACCGGGCTGCGGGTCGTCTACTCGGTCAGCGCCCACTACGTCTGGCTGATCGACCCGAAGAAGACCCCCCAGGTGGTGGCCACCTTCCCGGTGACCCCGGGCACGGTCGAGCCGGCCCCCGGCAGCTACCCCGTCTACAGCCGGACCCCGTCCGGGACCGGCACCGACGGCAAGCAGATCGAGCACGTGGTGCGCTTCGCGCAGCAGAACGGCGTGGTGTTCGGCTTCGGCGCGGCCGTCGACGGCGGCACCGGCGCTCCGCCCGCCGCCCCGGCGCCCACCTCGGCCGCGTCCTCCCCGGCCGCCTCGGCGGGCAAGACCGGCGGCATCCGCAGCAGCCGCGCGGACGGCCAGCTGCTCTGGGACTTCGCGCCGAAGGACACCAAGGTCGTCGTGATCCACTGACCGGGGGCGCGCCCTAGGCGGCGCGCCGGGTCTCGTGCGCGCCGCCGCTCGACGGCGACGGTCCGGACGTCCCGGGGCCCTCGCCCAGCACGGGGGCGGCCGGACGGCGTTCGGGCGGGGTGGAGACCGCCTCCGCCGCCGCACAGGCGGCCAGCAGGGCCCGCATCGGCTCCCCCGCGGCACGGCGGGCGGGCTCCTCGGCCCCGGTCCCGCGCGGTGCGCGCTCCGGGGCGGGCGTGGTGCTCGGCATGGCGCCTCCTAGTTAGGCAGACCTAACCTCAAGAACCATCCCACCACGCCCGGGACCTCGATCGCAACATCTTCCCGACACCCTGTCGGCAAACCGTGACACGGCGGGGCCGCCCCGGCAGCGCGGCAGGGGCGCTCCGGTGCGGCGCGGGCCGGCGCGGTCGGGCGCGGTCAGGCCAGCACGGTCAGGTCCGTGCCGTCCCAGCGGGTGCCGATGCCGGTCAGCTCCACCCGGCGCGGGTCCAGGTCGTCCCCGGCCGCCTCGGCGCCGATCGCGCGTCCGATCCGGACCTCCAGACGGTTCTCCGAGAGCCGCTCGACCTTGCCCTCGCCCCACTCGACCACCACCACCGACTCGGGCAGCGAGACATCGAGGTCGAGGTCCTCCATCTCGTCGAGGTCGCCGCCCAGCCGGTACGCGTCGACGTGCACCAGCGCCGGGCCGCCCACCAGCGAGGGGTGCACCCGGGCGATCACGAAGGTCGGGGAGGTGACCGCCCCGCGCACCTGGAGCCCCTCGCCGAGGCCCCGGGTCAGCGTGGTCTTGCCCGCTCCCAGCTCGCCGGAGAGCAGCACGAGGTCCCCCGGCCGCAGGAGCGCGGCCAGCTCCCGGCCGAGCCGGCCCATCCGGTCGGGGGTGGCGACGGTGAGAGAGGTGTGGGAGCCCATGCGCGAATCAAGCCCTTCGGTCCGTACGGCGGCGCACCGGTCCTCGGGCGCCCCCGCTACCGTGCCACATCCCCGGCACCGCCCGCGCCGGGCCCGCCCCGGGGGCAGGACCGCCGGGGCGCGGGCCCCGGCCTACGCCGGTTCGCCGACCTGGGGCGGCAGCGGGGCCGCGCCGCGGAAGCGGGCGGCCCGGTCGAACAGGTCGGCCAGGTGGTGGTCGACCAGGTCGGGGCGCTCCAGCATCACCAGGTGCCCGGCGTCCTGGACCAGGACCAGCTCGGCCCCCGGCAGCTGCTCGGCCATCACCTCGCCGTGGCCGGGCGGGGTGAGGAGGTCCTTGGTGCCGGTCAGCACCAGGGTGGGGATGCCGTGCAGGACGGCCAGCGCCTCGGTCTTCTCGTGCGCCGAGAACACCGGGTAGAACTCGGCCACCACGTCGATCGGGGTGGCGTCCAGCAGCTGCTCGGCGAACCGGACCACGCCCGGGTCGACGTCCTTCGCCCCGAAGGAGTACCGCCGGTAGAAGACGGCGCTGACGTCCGCACCGAGCCGGCGGGTCGCCTCCACCAGGTCCACCTGGCGTCCGAGCAGCTTCATCATGCCCGGCGCGACCTTGCGGAACAGCTTGGCGCCGGCGACCGGCAGGCCGAAGGTGACGGCGTCCCAGTTCCCGGCCAGGGTGCCGATCAGCGCGACCCCGGCGACCCGCTCCCGGAACAGCTCCGGGTGCTGGTCGGCCAGCGCCATCATCGTCATGCCGCCCATCGAGTGGCCGACCAGGACCAGCGGGCCGGTCGGCGCGACGGCGTCGATCACGGCCTTGAGATCGCCGCCCAGCTGGTCGATACCGGCGGGTTCGCCGGCCAGGAAGGAGCGGGAGCGCTCGGAGCGGCCGTGGCTGCGCTGGTCCCACAGGACCAGCCGGGCACCGGACCGGAAGGCGGCGCGCTGGAAGTGCCAGCTGTCCTGGTTGAGGCAGTAGCCGTGGCAGAAGACCACGGTCAGCGGCTCGGCTGCGCCGTCCCGCTCCCCGTCCGGGTTGTCGCGGCCCTCCGGGATGCCGAGGCCGTCAAGCTCGACGTACAGCTCGGTGCCGTCGGCGGCGGCCACCGTGCGGGGGCGGCCGCGCAGCGAGCCGTACGGGGCGTTGGCGTCCAGCTCGGCGCGGGCCCGGCGGCGGGTGCTCCGGCCGACCGTCAGCCGGTCGATCGCGACCCCGGCGGCGGCGCCGGCGGCGAGCACGCCGACCGAGATGCCGATCAGACCGGCCCGGCTCACCCCGGTGGCCGCCTCGGCCGCCTTGACGGCCCGGGCCGCCCGGCCGAGGGTCGCGACCGGGTCGGTGTCGCTCGGCCCGCTCATCCGAGCAGGCCCTCGTCCAGGCCGCCGACGTAGCGGCGCGGCACCCGGGAGCCGATCCGGGTCACGATCTCGTAGGAGATGGTGCCGCAGGCGCGGCCCCAGTCCTCGGCGGTCGGCTCACCGCGGTCGCCGCTGCCGAAGACCAGTACCTCGTCGCCGATCGGCGGGGTGTCGCCGCCGAGGTCCACCACGAACTGGTCCATCGCCACCCGGCCGGCCACCGTGCGCCACTTGCCGTCGACCTGCACCGGGCCGATGCCGCTGGCGTGCCGCGGGATGCCGTCGCCGTAGCCGACCGGGACCAGGCCCAGCGTGGTCGGCCCCGGGGTGGTGTAGTGGTGGCCGTAGCTGACCCCGTGGCCGCCGGGCACGTGCTTGACCAGGGCCAGCCGGGCGGTCAGCGACATCACCGGGCGCAGGCCGAAGTCGGACGGCGAGCCCACGTCGGGGACCGGCGACAGCCCGTACATGGCGAGGCCGGTGCGGACCATGTCGAAGTGCGACTGCGGCAGCAGCAGGGCGGCCGGCGAGTTGGCCAGGTGCCGCACCTCGGGGCGCAGCCCGGCCGCCTCGGCGGAGGCCAGGGCCGAGCGGAAGGCGTCCAGCTGTGCCTGGATCGAGGGGTGGCCGGGCTCGTCGGCGGCGGCGAAGTGCGACCAGACGCCGACCACGGTCAGCAGGCCGTCCAGCTCGGCGCGGCGGGCGGCGGCGACCAGCTCGGGCCAGTCGTGCGGCTGGCAGCCGTTGCGGCCGAGGCCGGTGTCGGCCTTGAGGTGGACCCGGGCCGGTATGCCGGTGGCGCGGACGGCGGCGAGCAGCTCGGTGAGCGCCCACTCGCCGCTGATCGAGATGTCGAGGTCCGCGAAGAGCGCCTCCCGCCAGGGCCCGCCGGGGGTCCACAGCCAGCAGAGGATCCGCGCCTGTCCGGGACCCACCCCGCCGGCGCGCAGGGCGAGCGCCTCCTCCGGCGTCGCGGTGCCCAACCAGCCGACTCCCGCGGCGACCGCCTCCCGGGCACAGCGCAGCGCGCCGTGGCCGTAGGCGTCCGCCTTGACCGCGGCCATCACCGTGGCCCCGCCGATGCGCTCGCGCAGCGCGTCGAGGTTGCCGCGCAGGGCGGCGAGATCGATGGTCGCCTCGGCCCGTACGCCTTCGGTGAGGCCGGCCATCACGGGCGTCTTCGCAGTTGTCATCAGGGTCAGTCTCCCAGACGTCCCGGGGTCCTTGCCGAACGGCCCTTCGGGTCGCCGCCCCGGGCCGCCCGCGCCCGGGACCCCCCGCGACCCGCCACCCCCTTCCGGACGCCCACGAATCAGCGGCCGGTTCCACCCGCCCGCCGGGAACGCGGTTCCGGGGCGGCCCCGGCGCGGACGTCGTTCCAGACCGCCGGCAGCGCGGCCGCCACCTCCGAGGCGGTGACGGGGGCGCCGGGGACGGCTGCGGTGTGCCGGGCGGCGAGCCCGTGCAGATAGGCCGCCACCGCGGCGGCGTCCGGCGCGGACAGGCCCGCGGCGAGCAGTGAGCCGGCCAGCCCGGCCAGGATGTCCCCGCTGCCGGCCGTGGCCAGCCAGGCGGTCCCGGTCGGGTTCACCCGCACGGCGCCCTGGGGGTACCCCCGGCCGGAGGCTGGGGGAGGATCGGCGACCACGGTGGTCGACCCCTTCAGCAGCACCGTCGCCCGGTACGCCGCCGCGAGCCGGCGCGCGGTGGCCAGCCGGGCGGCCGCCAGCTCGTCGGCGGCGGGCGGGCGGGCCTGCTCCGAACGGGTGCCGCCGTCGCCCCCGGCCCCGGCGAGCAGCCGGGCCGCCTCCCCGGTGTGCGGGGTGAGCAGCGTCGGTGCCGTCCGACCGGCGAGCGCGCCGGGGCCGAGCCGGGCCAGCTCGGTCAGCCCGTCCGCGTCGACCAGTACCGGCACGTCGGCCGCCAGCGCCTCGGCGAGCGCCCGTCCGGCGCCCTCGCCGCCGCCCGGTCCGACCACCCAGGCCTGCACCCGGCCGGCCCCGGCCGGACCGCCCTCGGTGACCAGCGTCTCCGGGAAGCGCCGCACCACCTCCTCGGCCGCCGTCCCCACGTACCGCACCGCGCCCGCGCCGCCGCGCAGCGCGCCGGCGACCGCGAGCAGCGCCGCCCCCGGGTACCGCGCCGAACCGGCGGCGACCCCGACCACACCGCGCCGGTACTTGTCGCTCTCCGCTCCCGGCACCGGCAGCAGAGCGGCCACGTCGGCGTGCTGCAGGGCCACCACCCCGGCCGGCGGCAGTTCGAGTCCGATCCCCACCAGTTGCACCGCTCCGGCGTACGAGGCGCCCGGGTCGATCAGCAGCCCGGGCTTGTAGGTGCCGAAGCAGACCGTGACGTCCGCCCGCAGCGCCGCCCCGGCGACCTCGCCGGTGTCGGCGTCCACCCCGCTGGGCACGTCGACGGCCACCACCACCCCGGTCCGCGCGGCCCGGGCGTACGGCTCGGCCTCCGGGCGCAGTCCGCCCCGGCCGCCGATGCCGACGATGCCGTCCAGCACCAGATCCGCGCACGAGAAGTCGGCCAGGCCGACCTCCTGCTCCACCACCACCCGCCCGCGTGCCGCCCGCAGCGCCGCCAGCCCGCCGCCGTGCGCCCGCCCGGGGGCGAGCAGCACCGCCGTCACCCGCGCCCCGCGCCGGGCCAGCTCCGCACCGGCGTACAGGGCGTCACCGCCGTTGTCGCCGCTGCCGGCCAGCACCACCACCCGGCTGCCGTACACCCGGCCGCGCCGGCGGGTGAGCAGCCGGGCGCAGGTCACGGCGAGCCCGGTGGCGGCCCGCTGCATCAGCGTGCCCTCCGGGAGCCGGGCCATCAGCTCCGCCTCTGCGGCGCGGACCTGGTCGACGCGGTGGGCACAACGCATGGCGGGCTCTCCCCCGGAACTCGGCGGCAACTCCCGCCGACGCTACGCGAAGGAGCTCCCGACGGCGCCTCCGGCCGTGCGGCACACTTTCGAGTGACACCAACTTCGATTCCCCACCGGTGTCGGTCCGGGTGCCTACGGTGTGGCTCGGCACGGACCCACAGGAGGGAGAAGGGCCATGGTCGCCATGCCGGCAGTCGAGCACCCGCTGAGCGAGGGCAGCCTCCTCCAGGCGTTTCTGGAGCTGGACACCCCGCTGGGCAGCAAGGCCGAATTCATCGAAGGGGAGATCGTCGTGACGCCGCCACCGGACGGGTCCCACGAGACCGCGTTCTCGCTGTTGAACAGGCAGTTCATGCGGAAGGCCGAAACGGAGTTCGACCTGGCCGGCGCCAAGGGGCTGATCACGCCCAAGGGCCGCTTCATCCCGGACGGCACCGTGAGTCCGGTCGGCCATTTCGAGAACGCCGAGTCCTGGGCCGACCCGAGCGGAGTCCTGTTGGTCTTCGAGGTGACGTCGACGAATCCGTTCAAGGACCGCGGGCCCAAGCGCGAGGGCTACGCCGCCGCCGGGATCCCCTGCTACCTGCTGGTCGACCGCGACGCGGGCACCGTCACCCTGTTCACCCAGCCCGATGACGGCGACTACATCACCACGACCAAGGTCGAGTTCGGCAAGCCCCTGGACCTGCCCGCCCCGTTCTCCTTCACGCTCGACACAGGGCCCCTGCGGTAGGACGCAGCCACCGCAGGGGCCCCGGGACGGAGCGGGGTCGGACTACTCGACGGTGACCGACTTCGCCAGGTTGCGGGGCTGGTCGACCTCGTGGCCCTTGGCCGTGGCCAGCTCGCAGGCGAAGACCTGCAGCGGCACGGTGGCGACCAGCGGCTGCAGCAGCACCGGCGTGACCGGGATGCGGATCAGGTGGTCCGCGTACGGGACGACCGCCTCGTCGCCCTCCTCCGCGATCACGATGGTCCGCGCACCGCGGGCCCGGATCTCCTGGATGTTGGAGACGATCTTGTCGTGCAGGATCGACCGGCCGCGCGGCGACGGCACGACGACCACCACCGGCAGACCCTCCTCGATCAGCGCGATCGGGCCGTGCTTCAGCTCACCGGCGGCGAAGCCCTCGGCGTGCATGTAGGCGAGCTCCTTGAGCTTGAGCGCGCCCTCCAGGGCGACCGGGAAGCCCACGTGCCGGCCGAGGAACAGCACCGACTTGGCGTCGGCGAGGGAGCGGGCCAGCTCGCGCACCGGCTCCATGGTCTCCAGGACCTGCTCGACCTGCTTCGGCGCGTCGCCGAGCTCCTTGATGACGGCGAGGATCTCGTCGCCCCACTTGGTGCCGCGCACCTGGCCCAGGTACAGCGCGACCAGGTAGCAGGCGACCAGCTGGGTCAGGAACGCCTTGGTCGAGGCGACCGCCACCTCGGGGCCGGCGTGGGTGTACAGCACCGCGTCCGACTCGCGCGGGATGGTCGAGCCGTTGGTGTTGCAGATCGCCAGCACCTTGGCGCCCTGCTCGCGCGCGTGGCGCAGCGCCATCAGGGTGTCCATGGTCTCGCCGGACTGCGAGATGGCGATGACCAGCGTGCCCGGGCCCATGATCGGGTCGCGGTAGCGGAACTCCGAGGCGACCTCGACCTCGCACGGGATCCGGGTCCAGTGCTCGATCGCGTACTTGGCGATCATGCCCGCGTGGAAGGCGGTGCCGCAGGCGACGATGACGACCTTGTCGACCGCGCGCAGGTCGGCGTCCGACATCCGCAGCTCGTCGAGGGTGAGCCGGCCGTCGGTGCCGATCCGGCCCAGGAGGGTGTCGGCGACGGCCTTCGGCTGCTCGGCGATCTCCTTGAGCATGAAGTAGTCGTAGCCGCCCTTCTCGGCGGCCGAGGCGTCCCAGTCGACGTGGTACTCGGTCACGTCGGCCGGGGTGCCGTCGAAGTTGGTCACCGTGACGCCCTCGCGGCGCAGCTCGACGACCTGGTCCTGGCCCAGCTCGATCGCCTCGCGGGTGTGCGCGATGAACGCGGACACGTCGGAGGCGAGGAAGTTCTCGCCCTCGCCGCGCCCGACCACCAGCGGCGAGTTGCGACGGGCGCCGACCACCACGTCCGGGGCGTCGGCGTGCACGGCGACGAGGGTGAAGGCGCCCTCCAGCCGGCGGCAGACGGCGCGCATGGCCTCCGCGAGGTCGCCCTCGTACAGCTCGCCGAGCAGGTGCGCGACGACCTCGGTGTCCGTCTCCGAACGCAGGGTGTGGCCGCGCTCGGCCAGCTCGGCCCGGAGCTGGGCGAAGTTCTCGATGATGCCGTTGTGGACCACCGCGACCTTGGCCGCGTCGTCCAGGTGGGGGTGGGCATTGGCGTCCGTCGGCCCGCCGTGGGTGGCCCAACGGGTGTGGCCGATGCCGGTGGTGCCGCCGGGAAGAGGGGTCTCGGCGAGCGACTTCTCCAGGTTCGCGAGCTTGCCGGCCCGCTTGTCGGTGGCGAGGCTCCACTGCCCGTCGGAGCCCTGCACCTGCACGGCGACACCGGCGGAGTCGTAACCCCGGTACTCCAGTCGCTGCAGGCCTGCGATTACAACATCAAGGGCGGGCTGGGAGCCCACGTATCCAACAATTCCGCACATGCGTGCCAGCATAAGGGCGCTTCGGACGCCCCATTCGCACGGTTCGCCCACAGGCCGTGACCGACACCACAGCCGCCACGAACGGCGCTACGGCCCACAATGGAGCATGTGCTGACCGAACTCTGTACGCGGGGCGACATCACGCCCGGCCCCTCGCCGTCCCCCTACGTGGACCTCAGCCGGGCCGAGTGGAGCGCGCTGCGCGAGCGTACGCCGCTGCCACTGACCGCGGAGGAGGTGGAACGGCTGCGGGGTCTCGGCACCGCACTCGACCTCGACGAGGTCCGGGACGTCTATCTGCCGCTGTCCCGGCTGCTGAACCTCTACATCCACGCCACGCACGACCTGCGCGGCGCACTGGGCACCTTCCTGGACACCCCGGACACCGAACGCACCCGCACCCCGTTCATCATCGGGGTGGCCGGCTCGGTCGCGGTCGGCAAGTCCACCACCGCCCGACTGCTCCAGGCGCTGCTGGCCCGCTGGCCGGAGCACCCCCGGGTCGAGCTGGTCACCACCGACGGCTTCCTGCTGCCCAACGCCGAGCTGCGCCGGCGCGGCCTGATGGCCCGCAAGGGCTTCCCCGAGTCGTACGACCGCCGGGCGCTGACCCGCTTCGTCGCGGATGTGAAGGCCGGCAAGGAGCGGGTCACCGCCCCGGTCTACTCGCACCTCGTGTACGACATCGTGCCCGACGAGCGGCTCACCGTGGAGCGCCCGGACATCCTCATCGTCGAGGGCCTGAACGTGCTCCAGCCGGCCCTGCCCGGCAGCGACGGCCGCACCCGCCTCGCGGTGGCCGACTACTTCGACTTCTCGATCTACGTCGACGCCCGCACCGACGACATCGAGAGCTGGTACCTGGACCGGTTCCGCAAGCTGCGGCAGACCGCCTTCCAGGACCCGAGCTCCTACTTCCGCCGCTTCACCGAGGTACCGGAGGAGGAGGCGATGGAGTACGGCCGCCAGGTCTGGCGCACCATCAACCGTCCGAACCTGCTGGAGAACGTGCGGCCCACCCGCGGCCGGGCCACCCTGGTCCTGCAGAAGGGCTCGGACCACAAGGTCCGCCGGGCGCTGCTGCGCAAGCTCTGAGGGAAACGCCGAAGGCCCCCGCCGCGATCGTCCGCGGCGGGGGCCTTCCGGCGTGTTCTCCGGGGCCGTCAGCTCAGCGAGCTGCGCACCGCCTCGGCGAGCGTCTCGGCGACGGACTGCGCCTGCGCCTCGTCGGCGGCCTCGACCATCACCCGGACCAGCGGCTCGGTGCCCGACGGACGCAGCAGCACCCGGCCGGTGGCACCCAGCTCGGCCTCGGCGGCGGCCACCGCGGCGGCCAGCTCCTCGCTGGTCCCGACCCGGCTCTTGTCGACGCCCTTGACGTTGATCAGCACCTGCGGCAGGCGGGTCATCACGGCGGCCAGGTCCGCCAGCGGCTGCTTGGTGGCGGCCAGCCGGGCGCCGAGCATCAGACCGGTCAGGGTCCCGTCGCCGGTGGTCGCGTGGTCCAGCAGGATGACGTGGCCGGACTGCTCGCCGCCCAGCGCGAAGCCGTGCTCCTTCATCGCCTCCAGCACGTACCGGTCGCCGACCGAGGTCTCGACCAGGTCGATGCCCTCGCGCTCCATCGCCAGCTTGAAGCCCAGGTTGGACATCACGGTGGCGACCGCGGTGTTGCGGCGCAGCGTGCCGGCCTCCTTCATGGCGACGGCCAGGATCGCGATGATCTGGTCGCCGTCGACCTCGTCGCCGGCCGCGTCGGCGGCCAGGCAGCGGTCGGCGTCGCCGTCCAGGGCGATCCCGAGGTCCGCCGAGTGCTCGCGCATGACGGTGCGCAGCCGGTCCAGGTGGGTGGAGCCGACACCGTCGTTGATGTTGAGGCCGGTGGGCTCGGCGCCCAGGGTGTGCACGACCTCGGCGCCGGCCCGGGCGAAGGCCTCGGGGGCGACGTACGCGGCCGCGCCGTGCGCGCCGTCGATGACGACCCGGATGCCGTCCAGGCGGTTGGGCAGCACGCCGATGAGGTGGGCGACGTACTTGTCGAAGCCCTCGGTGTACTCGCGGACCCGGCCGACGGCGGCGCCGGTCGGACGGTTCCAGTCCTCACCGCCCGCCGCGTGCTTGTGGAAGTGGGCCTCGATGGCGTCCTCGATGCGGTCGTCCAGCTTGTGGCCGCCGCGGGCGAGGAACTTGATGCCGTTGTCCGGCATGGCGTTGTGGCTGGCGGACAGCATCACGCCGAAGTCGGCGCCGAGCGCGCCGGTGAGGTAGGCCACCGCCGGGGTGGGGAGCACTCCGACCCGCAGTACGTCGACGCCGGCGCTCGCGAGGCCCGCGATGACCGCGGCCTCCAGGAACTCGCCCGAGGCACGCGGGTCACGGCCGACGACCGCGACCGGCCGGTGGCCGTCGAAGGCTCCCGCCTCGCCGAGCACGTGCGCCGCCGCGACCGACAGGCCGAGCGCCAGCTCAGCCGTCAGCCCCTGGTTGGCCACACCGCGCACACCGTCCGTACCGAAGAGTCGTCCCATTGTCCCGTCCTCACATCGCCGCAATGCCTTGCAGTGAATCCGATCGAATCCCCGGCCTCCGCACAATGGCCGGGGAGCACGACGCCCCGGAGTACACGGGGTACTCCGGGGCGTATGGAGCGCATCCGGGGGCGTGCACCACCAGGGCGGTACGCACCCCCGGGGGCGCAATTAGCGCTTGCTGTACTGCGGCGCCTTGCGGGCCTTCTTGAGACCGGCCTTCTTGCGCTCGACGGCACGCGCGTCACGCATCAGGAAGCCGGCCTTCTTCAGCGCGGCGCGGTTGTTGTCCACGTCGGCCTCGTTCAGGGCACGGGCGACGCCGAGGCGCAGCGCGTAGGCCTGACCGGAGACGCCGCCGCCGGAGATGCGGGCGACAACGTCGTAACGGCCGTCCAGCTCGAGGAGCTTGAAGGGCTCGTTCACGGTCTGCTGGTGCACCTTGTTGGGGAAGTAGTTCTCCAGGGTGCGACCGTTGATCTTCCACTGCCCGGTGCCCGGGACGATGCGCACGCGGGCGATCGCCTCCTTGCGACGGCCGAGGCCGGCGCCGGGGACGGCCTCGCCGAAGCGGCCGGCCAGGGACTCGGAGGTGTACTCCTCGGAGGTGAACTCGCCCTCGACGACAGTCTCGTCGAACTCGACCTCAAGGGTTTCGGTGGTCTCGGCCACGGTGTTCCTCAGCTCTTTTCAGTGATGGGGGGCTTGGTGGCCGGAATTACTGCGCGACCTGGGTGATCTCGAACGGCACCGGCTGCTGCGCAGCGTGCGGGTGCTGGTCGCCCGAGTAGACCTTCAGCTTGGAGAGCATCTGACGGCCCAGGGTGTTCTTGGGGATCATGCCCTTGATGGCCTTCTCGACGGCCTTCTCCGGGTTGTTCGCCAGCAGGTCGTCGTAGCGCACCGAACGCAGACCGCCCGGGAAGCCCGAGTGGCGGTAGGCCAGCTTCTGGGTCTTCTTGTTACCGGACAGGTGCACCTTGTCGGCGTTGATGATGATGACGAAGTCACCAGTGTCAACGTGCGGCGCGTAGATCGCCTTGTGCTTACCCCGGAGGAGGTTGGCGGCCTGGGAGGCCAGACGGCCGAGCACGACGTCGGTCGCGTCGATGACGTGCCACTGACGCTGGACGTCGCCGGGCTTGGGGCTGTACGTACGCACGGTCGTATGCCTTCGCTTTTCAGTGAGTGAGTCCTGACAGGAGTACCCGGAGGAGGGATCAGCCTGGCCGCCTTGGACGCAATTCAAGGGGGAGCCGCTGGTCGTCGACCTGGTGTCTCCGGCGTACCGACCTCTCACGTGAGATAGAGCGAGCCAATACGCACATCAAGCGCCCAGGCTACCGGGCCGGACGGGGACGGTCAAAATCCTCCCCGCCGGAACGGTCTCCCGGGCCCCTGATCAGCGGTCCCGCTCGACCCGGCTGACGTCCCAGACCGGCTCCGGGGACTCGTAGACCCGGCCGTCGGCGCCGAAAACCAGGAAACGGTCGAAGGTCCGGGCGAACCACCGGTCGTGGGTGACGCACAGCACAGTGCCGTCGAAGGCCTCCAGCCCGGCCTGCAGCGCCTCGGCGCTCTCCAGGTCCAGGTTGTCGGTCGGCTCGTCGAGCAGCAGCGCGGTGACGCCGGACAGCTCCAGCTTGAGGATCATCAGCCGGGCCTGCTGGCCGCCGGAGAGCGACTCGAACTTCTGCTCCTCCTGCCGGTCCAGCTCGTACCGGCGCAGCACGCCCATCGCGGCGCCGCGGCCGAGCGCGTGCTCCTCCTCGACGATCGAGCGGACGGTGCGGCCGAGCAGCTCGGGGTGCGCGTGGGTCTGCCGGAAGTGGCCGGGCACCACCCGGGCGCCGAGCTTCCAGGCCCCGGTGTGGGCCACCGTGTCGTCGCCGGCCAGCAGCCGCAGGAAGTGCGACTTGCCGGAGCCGTTGGACCCCAGCACCCCGACCCGCTCGCCGTAGAAGACCTCCAGGTCGAAGGGCTTCATCAGGCCGGTGAGCTCCAGCTGCTCCATGGTGAAGGCGCGCACTCCGGTGCGCCCGCCCTTGAGCCGCATGGTGATGCTCTGCTCGCGCGGCGGGGCCTCGGGCGGGCCGGCGTCCTCGAACTTCTTCAGCCTGGTCTGCGCGGCCGAGTAGCGGGAGGCCATGTCATGGCTGATCGAGGCGGCCTGGCGCAGGTTGACGACGAGCTTCTTGAGCTTGGCGTGCTCCTCGTCCCAGCGACGGCGCAGCTCCTCGAAGCGCTCGAAGCGGGCCTTGCGGGCCTCGTGGAAGGAGTCGAACCCGCCGCCGTGCACCCAGACGCTGGAGCCGGCCGCGCCGGACTCGACGCTGATGATCTTCTCGGCGGTGCGGGACAGCAGCTCGCGGTCGTGGGAGATGAACAGCACGGTCTTCGGGGTGGCCCTGATGGCCTCCTCCAGCCAGCGCTTGCCCGGGACGTCCAGGTAGTTGTCCGGCTCGTCGAGCAGCAGTACCTCCTCCGGGCCGCGCAGCAGCGCCTCCAGGACGAGCCGCTTCTGCTCGCCGCCGGAGAGCGTGTTCAGGCCGCGCCACTGGGCCTTGTCGAAGGACACCCCGAGGGCCGCCGTGGTGCAGACGTCCCAGTCGGTCTCGTAGTCGTAGCCGCCGACGTCGGCCCAGTCGGAGAGCGCCTGGGCATAGGCCATCTGCGTCTTCTCGTCGTCCTGGGCGATCATCGCCAGCTCGGCGGCGTCGACCGCGCGGGCGGCCTTGGCGATCCGCGCGGGGGCGACGGAGACCAGCAGGTCGCGGACCGAGGCGTCGGCGGGCAGCGCGCCCGGGCCCTCCTGTTCGTCACCGGCCTTCTTCTGCTCCTCGCGGCCGGTGGTGCCGACGAACTGGCGCATCACGCCGAGCCCGCCGCTGATCGTCACCGAGCCGCCGTGCGGCTGGAGGTCGCCCGCGATCATGCGCAGCAGCGTGGTCTTGCCCGCGCCGTTGGCGCCGACCAGCGCGACGGCCGCGCCCTCCCCCACCCGGAAGGACGCGTCGTCGAACAGCACCCGCCCGTCCGGCAGGTAGTACTCCAGGTGCGAAATCTCGACGTGTCCCATGGGGGAGATTGTCCCAAGCCGCCGCCCCGGACCCAAATGGATTAGGTGGCGTCGGGGCCTGACGGGGCGGTGGGGGTGCCGGGGAGGGTGCGCATCCGGCGGGCGGCGCGGTTGCGCTCGGCGAGCTGCTCGTCGGCCGGGTAGCCGACCTCCTCCAGGGTCAGTCCGTACGGCCGGATCACGTTGACGGCGGAGTTGCGCACACCGCCGGCCAGCACCTCGCCGGGGAACTCCACCGGCCGGTGGCCGTCGCCGACCAGCAGCATGGCGCCGACCAGGGCGCGCACCATGTTGTGGCAGAAGGCGTCGGCCCGCACGGTGGCGACCGCGAGCGAGCCCTCCTGGGACGCGTAGCCGTCCACCGGGACCCGGTCCCAGCGCAGCTCCAGCAGGGTGCGGATGGTGGTCGCGCCCTCGCGCTTCTTGCAGTACGCCGCGAAGTCGTGCTCGCCCAGCAGCAGCCGGGCGGCGGCGTTCATCCGGTCCAGGTCGAGCGGGCGGTCGTGCCAGAGCACATGGCCGCGCAGCAGCGGGTCGACCCCGCCGGGGTGGTCGGCGACCCGGTAGGCGTAGCGGCGCCAGATCGCCGAGAAGCGGGCGTCGAAGCCGGCCGGGGCCTCGCCCACCCGGTAGATCCGGACGTCACCGGGCAGCCGCCCGGCCAGCCGGCGCATCAGCTTCTCCCGGTGCGCCTCCCACAGCTCGGCCGGCAGGTCGACGTGGGCGACCTGGCCCCGGGCGTGCACACCGGCGTCGGTGCGGCCGGCCACGGTGAGCGGGTGGAGCTCCTGGCTGCGGGTGACGATCTGCAGCGCGGTCTCGATCTCCTCCTGGACCGTCCGCCGGCCGCCCTTCTGCCGGGCCCAGCCGGAGAACTCGGCGCCGTGGTAGGCGAGGTCCAGCCGGACCCGGACGTACCCGTCGGCCGGCCCGTCCTTCACCGGCGGCCGCTCGGCGCAATCGTTGACCACTGCTCTCCACTCCCTGGACAAAGAGGAACGGGCCCGCTTCCCCACGGATGGGGAAGCGGGCCCGCAACACACCTGGTGGGTGTCAGGCCTGCTCGGCGGCCTCGGCCTCGTCGGCCTTGGGGGCCTCGACCTTGGCCTCGTCGGCCTCCTTGACGGCGCGCTTGGTGGCGGCCTCGGCCTCGCCGACGGCGTTCTGCGCGACGGTCAGCGCCTCGACCAGCTCGATCACGGCCATCGGGGCGTTGTCGCCACGACGGGGACCGATCTTGGTGATACGGGTGTAGCCACCCGGGCGGTTCTCGTAGCGCGGCGCGATCTCGGTGAAGAGGGTGTGCAGCACCGAGATGTCGGTGATGGTCTTGCGCACCAGGCGACGGTTGTGGATGTCGCCCTTCTTCGCCTTGGTGATCAGCTTCTCCGCCAGCGGGCGCATCCGACGGGCCTTGGCCTCGGTCGTGGTGATGCGGCCGTACTGGAACAGCTCACGGCACAGACCGGCGAGCAGCAGCGGCTCGTGGTGCGGGCCGCCGCCGAGGCGGGCACCCTTGGTGGGACGCGGCATGGAATTACTCCTCGAATCTCCGACTGCGGCCGTACCAGGTACCGCAGCGGGCGTACGGACACTGTGCCCGCACGACTTTCACGACGACGGGGGCGGTTCCGGGGAACCGCCCCCGCGGTCAAGTCTCTCAGTACTGCTCGGTCTCCGCGTAACCCGCGTCGTCCAGGTCGTCGGCGCCGAAGGCGTCGGCGGCGGCGGTCGGGTCGAACCCGGGCGGGCTGTCCTTGAGCGCCAGGCCCATGCCGGCCAGCTTCGCCTTGACCTCGTCGATCGACTTCGCACCGAAGTTGCGGATGTCGAGCAGGTCGGCCTCGGAGCGGGCGACGAGCTCACCCACGGTGTGGATGCCCTCGCGCTTGAGGCAGTTGTACGACCGAACGGTGAGCTCCAGCTCCTCGATCGGCAGCGCCAGGTCGGCGGCCAGGGCGGCGTCCGTCGGGGACGGGCCCATGTCGATGCCCTCGGCGTCGATGTTCAGCTCGCGGGCGAGACCGAACAGCTCCACCAGGGTCTTGCCGGCCGAGGCCATGGCGTCGCGCGGACGCATAGCGGGCTTGGTCTCGACGTCGACGATCAGCTTGTCGAAGTCGGTCCGCTGCTCGACACGGGTCGCCTCGACCTTGTAGGTGACCTTCAGCACGGGGCTGTAGATCGAGTCGACCGGGATGCGGCCGATCTCCTGGCCGGAGGCCTTGTTCTGGACGGCCGAGACGTAGCCGCGACCGCGCTCGACGGTCAGCTCCATCTCCAGCTTGCCCTTGCCGTTCAGGGTGGCGAGGATCAGCTCGGGGTTGTGCACCTCGACACCGGCCGGCGGGGCGATGTCGGCGGCGGTGACGACACCCGGGCCCTGCTTGCGCAGGTACATCACGACCGGCTCGTCGTGCTCCGAGGAGACGACCAGCTGCTTGATGTTGAGGATGAGGTCGGTGACGTCCTCCTTGACGCCCGGCACGGTGGTGAACTCGTGCAGGACACCGTCGACGCGGATGCTGGTGACAGCGGCACCCGGGATCGAGGAGAGGAGCGTGCGGCGCAGGGAGTTGCCGAGGGTGTAGCCGAAGCCCGGCTCGAGCGGCTCGATCACGAACCGCGAGCGGAACTCGTCGACGACCTCTTCGGTCAGCGAGGGGCGCTGAGCGATCAGCATGGTGTCAGATCCTCCATTGATCTTCGGCACCCACTATTTGATGCCGAACAGAACCAGCGTACGGGGTCCCGTCGGAAACGGGACCCCGTACGAGGTTTGAAACAGGTACTGCGAGCCCGAAGGCGCTGCGTCAGACGCGGCGGCGCTTCGGCGGGCGGCAGCCGTTGTGCGGGGTGGGGGTGACGTCCTGGATCGAGCCGACCTCCAGGCCGGTGGCCTGGAGCGAACGGATCGCGGTCTCGCGGCCGGAGCCCGGACCCTTCACGAAGACGTCAACCTTGCGCATGCCGTGCTCCTGCGCGCGACGGGCAGCGGCCTCGGCGGCCATCTGCGCGGCGAACGGGGTGGACTTGCGCGAGCCCTTGAAGCCGACGTGGCCGGCGGAGGCCCAGGAGATCACGTTGCCCGACGGGTCGGTGATCGAAACGATGGTGTTGTTGAACGTGCTCTTGATGTGCGCGTGGCCGTGAGCGACGTTCTTCTTTTCCTTGCGGCGGATCTTCTTCGCGCCGGCAGCCTGACGACCCTTGGGGGGCATAAGTCTGTTCTCCTACTGAGGTGGTCGGTCCGCTGACCCGCGGGCCGGAGGGATGTCCGGTTACGGGACGGACTACTTCTTGCCCGGCTTCTTCTTACCGGCGATCGCGCGACGCGGGCCCTTGCGGGTACGCGCGTTGGTGTGGGTGCGCTGACCGCGGACCGGCAGGCCGCGGCGGTGACGCAGACCCTCGTAGCAGCCGATCTCGACCTTGCGGCGGATGTCGGCGGCCACCTCGCGGCGGAGGTCACCCTCGACCGTGAAGTTGGCGTCGATGTACTGGCTCAGCTTGACCAGGTCGTCCTCGGCGATGTCGCGAACGCGGACATCGGGGCTGACACCGGTCTCGGCGAGGGTCTGCTGGGCGCGGGTACGGCCGATGCCGTACACGTACGTAAGGGCGATCTCGATCCGCTTCTCACGGGGGAGATCAACGCCGGCGAGGCGTGCCATTCAAGGCTCCTGTGTTTCTTCAGAGGTCTGGCGAGCCACCTACTCCGACACCTCACGGTGAGGGAGCCCCGGCCTCTGACCGGGGGCGGCAGTCCGTCCTGGACGGATCGGGTGGCCCGCTTATGACGTTTTTCGCGTCGCGCGAAGTACTACGAGAAATGCGGGAAAGAGATCAGCCCTGGCGCTGCTTGTGGCGCAGGTTGTCGCAGATCACCATGACCCGGCCGTGACGGCGGATCACCTTGCACTTGTCGCAGATCTTCTTGACGCTCGGCTTGACCTTCATGCTTCAGGTTCTCCGGGTCTAGATCTGGCGTTCTTACTTGTAGCGGTAGACGATCCGGCCACGCGTCAGGTCGTAGGGGCTGAGCTCCACCACGACCCGGTCGTCCGGCAGGATGCGGATGTAGTGCATGCGCATCTTGCCACTGATGTGCGCGAGGACCTTGTGACCGTTCTGCAGCTCGACCTTGAACATCGCGTTCGGAAGAGACTCGATCACGGTGCCCTCGATCTCAATGGCGCCTTGCTTCTTAGCCATGAACTGCGAGATCCACCTTCCGGGACCGGCTACCGTATGCGGCACGCTCGTGCGAACCTGGGTCCACCCCGACCCCGACGAGGGGGAAGAGGGCGTGCTGGAGCACGCTACGAGTGAGCCGACGGTCCATCCTACGCCAGCACGAGGGATGCACCAAAACGGGGCCCGGTCAGCGGCCGGTCGCGGCGACCGGAACGACCGGGACGGCCAGCGGCTCGACGTGGGCGGTGCAGGCGGAGCAGCGGCGGGCGGCCTCGGGGATCTCGGTCAGGCACTCCGGGCAGGGGCGCTTCGGGGTCTTCGGCTTCTTCGGCATGTACCGGGCGGTCGCCTTGGTCACCGGCAGGACCACGCAGAAGTAGAGCACCGCGGCGGTCATGAAGAACGCGATCAGCACATTGAGGAACTGCCCGTACGGGAAGGTCACCCCGGCGATGGTGGCCTTGTACGAGCCGAAGTCGCCGGCGGCGCCGACCACCACACCCACCAGCGGGGTGAGGAACGCGGACACGAAGCCGGTCACCACCCCGGTGAACGCGGCACCGATGACCACACCGACCGCCATGTCGACGACGTTGCCGCGCATCATGAAGTCGCGGAATCCCTTGAACACTGCACTCTCCTCGCTCGAACCCACTGCCAGCGCATAAAAATAGGACAAAAGCCCTGGAGGTCCAAACCTCCAGGGCTCCGCATCCTTCGCCGGGCCGGTGGCCGGCCCGGTCGGCTACGCGCCGAGCGGGTCCGGAGCGGCCGTGACACCCAGCCTGGCCAGCATCTCCTTGCCGCCGTCGAAGGCGGTGAGCACCAGCGGGCCCTCCTCGGTGACCGCCACCGAGTGCTCCCAGTGCGAGGCCCAGGTGCCGTCGTTGGTGACCACGGTCCAGTCGTCCTCCAGCACCGAGGTGTGCGGGGTGCCCAGCGAGACCATCGGCTCGATCGCCAGCACGGTGCCGGGGACCAGCTTCATGCCCTTGCCCCGGCCGCGCTCGACGTAGTTCAGCACGTGCGGCTCCATGTGCATCGCGGTGCCGATGCCGTGGCCGCCGTAGCCCTCGGTGATGCCCCACTTGCCCTTGGGGGGCAGCGGCTGGCGGCGGATGAAGCCCTCGATCGCCTTGGAGACGTCGACCAGGCGGTTGCCCTTGCGCATCTGGGCGATGCCCGCCCACATCGAGCCCTCGGTGACCCGGCTCAGCATCTCCACCTCCGGGCTCACCTCGCCGACCGCGACCGAGATCGCCGCGTCACCGTGCCAGCCGTCCAGGATCGCGCCGCAGTCGATCGAGATGAGGTCGCCCTCCTGGAGCACCCGGTCGCCGGGGATGCCGTGCACGACCTCGTTGTTCACCGAGGCGCAGATGACGCCCGGGAACCACAGGCCGCCGTGGTCCGCCCGGAAGTTCGAGGTCGCACCGTGGTCGGTGATGACCTTGTCCGCGATGTCGTTGAGCTCCTGGGTGGTGATTCCCGGGGCGACCGCCTCGCGGCACGCCTTGAGCGCCTCGGCGACGACCAGCCCGGCCGCTCGCATCTTCGCGATCTGGTCGGGGGTCTTGATCTCCACCATCTGGGTCACGCCTTCCTTGGGTTCCCGCGCGGTCCTTGCCGGCGGCCGTGCACTCGTTCCACCGTACGACGCCGTACGGCCGCGCTGCCCATGGGCGGGCAGCGCGGCCGTACGTACGTCGCTGAAAAAACTCAGCTGTTCTGCTTCAGCGCCTCGATCGCGCGGGCGGTGACCTCGTCCACCTTGCCGAGCGCGGGGATCGTGGCGATCAGACCCTGCTGGCGGTAGTAGTCGATGATCGGCTCGGTCTCCGTGTGGTAGACCTCCAGCCGGGTCCGCACCGCTTCCTCGGTGTCGTCCGAACGCTGGTACAGCTCGCCGCCGCACTCGTCGCAGACGCCCTCGGTCTTCGGCGGGTTGTAGACCGCGTGGAAGACGTGGCCGCCGTCGTTGCGGCACAGCCGGCGGCCGGCGATCCGGCGGACGACCTCGTCCTCGGGGACCTCCAGGTCCAGCACGCCGTCCAGCGCGATGCCCTGCTCGGCGAGGAAGACGTCCAGCGCCTCCGCCTGGCCCAGGTTGCGCGGGAAACCGTCCAGCAGGAAGCCGTTGGCGGCATCCTCCTGGAGCATGCGGTCCTTGGCCATCCCGATGGTGACCTCGTCGGGCACCAGGCGGCCCGCGTCCATGTAGCTCTTGGCCTCGACACCCAGCGGGGTGCCCTGGCCGATGTTCGCGCGGAACAGGTCGCCGGTCGAGATGTGGGGAATGGACAGGGTCTTGGCGAGCAGGTGCGCCTGAGTACCCTTCCCGGCCCCGGGGGGTCCGACGAGGACGATACGCATCAGCGGAGGAACCCTTCGTAATTGCGCTGCTGGAGCTGGCTCTCGATCTGCTTCACAGTTTCGAGTCCGACGCCGACGACGATGAGCACGCTGGTGCCGCCGAACGGGAAGTTGGTCTGCTGTCCGAAGGCGACCAGGGCGATCATCGGGATCAACGCGATCAGGCCCAGGTAGAGCGAACCCGGCCACGTGATGCGGGTGAGCACGTAGTTCAGGTACTCGGCCGTCGGGCGGCCGGCCCGGATACCCGGGATGAACCCACCATACTTCTTCATGTTGTCGGCAACTTCTTCGGGGTTGAAGGAGATGGCGACGTAGAAGAAGGCGAAGAAGACGATCAGCAGGAAGTACGTGGCCATGTAGACCGGGTGGTCGCCGCGGACGAAGTGCTTGGTGACCCAGACCGCCCAGCTCGACTGGCTGTTGGTCAGCTGGACCACCAGGGCGGGGATGTACAGCAGCGACGAGGCGAAGATGACCGGGATGACACCGGCCTGGTTCACCTTGAGCGGGATGTAGGTCGACGTTCCGCCGAAGGCCCGACGGCCGATCATCCGCTTCGCGTACTGGACCGGGATCCGGCGCTGCGCCTGCTCGACGAAGATGACGAGCATCACAACGATGACGCCGATCGCGATGACCGAGAGGAACTCGACCCAGCCGCCGCCGATGGTGCCGGACTGCTTGATCGCCCACATCGAGGTGGGGAACTGCGCGGCGATCGAGGTGAAGATCAGCAGCGACATGCCGTTGCCGATGCCCCGGTCGGTGATGAGCTCACCGAGCCACATGATCACCGTGGTGCCGGCGGTCATGGTCAGGACCATCACGGCGATCCGGAAGACCCCGGTGTCCGGGACGATCTGGTTGGCGTAGACGCACCCGGAGAAGAGGGCGCCGCTGGACGCGGTCGCCACGATCCCGGTGCCCTGGAGCACCGCCAGCGCGATGGTGAGGTAGCGGGTGTACTGGGTGATCTTCGCCTGGCCGGCCTGCCCCTCCTTCTTCAGCGCCTCGAGTCGTGGGATCACGACGGTGAGGAGCTGGAGGATGATGCTCGCCGTGATGTACGGCATGATGCCGAGGGCGAAGATCGTCAACTGGAGCAGAGCGCCGCCGGAGAACAGGTTCACCAGGCCGAAGAGCCCGTTGTTCTTGGTCTCCTTGATGCAGGCGTGAACCGCCTCGAAGTCGACCCCGGGTACGGGAACGTGCGAGCCCAGCCGGAACAGCACCATGATGCCCAGCGTGAACAGCAGCTTCTTGCGCAGGTCGGGCGTCTGGAACGCCCGCGCGAACGCACTGAGCACGGTGCCTCCTGCGCCTCCCGCACGTCGTCGGCGGGAGGGTCGGTCCTGGAATGGGGAGTTTGCGGTTCGGGCCCCGTACAGACGGCACAGGCGAGCCTGCGCGCAGCCTACAAGGGAACTCCACGGACTCTAACAGTGCGCGGCCACTCGAAAGAAGCGCGTACGGCCTCTCCCCCACTCATGGGGTACGGGATGCCCGGTTTTGCCACACAAAAGAACGACAGCCCGTTCACCGCGATCCGGACCGCGCCCGGGGCGGGGAAAGTCCGGAAAAGGCGTGAGCCCCGCGCCTCCCGGAACGGGAAGCGCGGGGCTCACGAAGTCAGCGGGCTCAGACGAGCTCGGTGACGGTGCCGCCGGCGGCGACGATCTTCTCGGTGGCGGAGCCGGAGACGGCGTCGACCGTCACCTGCAGGGCAACCGAGATCTCGCCGGTGCCGAGCACCTTGACGAGGGAGTTCTTGCGAACCGCGCCCTTGGCGACCAGGTCCTCGACCGTGACCGAACCACCCTGCGGGTAGAGCTCGGCCAGCTTGTCGAGGTTGACGACCTGGAACGTGATCTTGAACGGGTTCTTGAAGCCCTTCAGCTTCGGCAGGCGCATGTGGAGCGGCATCTGGCCACCCTCGAAGCGCTGCGGAACCTGGTAGCGGGCCTTGGTGCCCTTGGTACCACGACCAGCGGTCTTACCCTTGGACGCCTCGCCACGACCCACACGGATCTTGTCGGTCTTGGCACCCGGGGCGGGACGCAGGTTGTGGATCTTGATCGGGTTCTCGCCCATGATCAGTCCACCTCCTCAACCGTCACGAGGTGACGAACGGTCTGGGCCATCCCACGGATCTCGGGACGGTCCTCCTTCACCACGACGTCGTGCATGCGCTTGAGACCGAGCGAACGCAGGGTGTCACGGTGATTCTGCTTGCTGCCGATGTACGACTTGGTCTGCGTGATCTTGAGGCGAGCCATCAGGCGCTCACCCCAGCAGCACGCGCCCGCAGCAGAGCGGCGGGGGCCACGTCCTCCAGCGGCAGACCACGACGGGCGGCGATCTCCTCGGGGCGCACGAGGCCCTTCAGAGCGGCCACGGTGGCGTGCACGATGTTGATCGCGTTGTCCGAGCCGAGCGACTTCGACAGGATGTCGTGGATGCCGGCGCACTCCAGGACGGCGCGCACCGGACCACCGGCGATAACACCGGTACCCGGGGCGGCGGGCTTCAGGAGCACGACGCCGGCGGCCTTCTCACCCTGGATCGGGTGGGGGATGGTGCCCTGGATACGGGGGACCTTGAAGAAGTTCTTCTTGGCCTCCTCAACACCCTTGGCGATGGCGGCCGGAACCTCCTTCGCCTTCCCGTAACCGACACCCACGGTGCCATCGCCATCGCCCACCACGACCAGCGCGGTGAAGGAGAAACGACGACCACCCTTGACAACCTTGGCGACACGGTTGATCGCGACGACGCGCTCGACGTAAGCGGTCTTCTCGACGGCGGGGGCGTTGCCCCGGTCGTCACGCTTACGGTCGCGCCGCTCGCCACCGGTGCCGCCGCCGGCGCCGCTACCGCGGCGCTGGGGTCCAGCCATTGGAATTACCTCTCTCGATTACGTCCGCCGACAGAGTCGACGAGCGGCTTAGAAGTCGAGCCCGGCCTCGCGGGCCGCGTCCGCCAGGGCGGCGATGCGGCCGGCGTACCGGTTGCCCGCGCGGTCGAAGACGACCGACTCGATGCCGGCAGCCTTGGCGCGCTCGGCGACCAGGCTCCCGACCTTCTTGGCCAGCTCGGTCTTGTCGCCCTCGGCGCCCTTGATGGACACGTCGAGGGTGGACGCCGACGCCAGGGTGTGACCCTTGGCGTCGTCGATGACCTGGGCGACCATGTGACGGTTCGAGCGCGTCACGACGAGGCGCGGACGCACCTCGTTGCCGACGACGCGCTTGCGAACGCGGATCGCGCGGCGCTTGCGAGCGGCGCTCTTGTAGGCGTTGCCCTTGCCGATCTTGACAGAGACACTCATCGCTTACTTACCACTCTTTCCGACCTTGCGGCGGATAACCTCGCCCGCGTACTTGACACCCTTGGCCTTGTACGGGTCGGGCTTGCGCAGCTTGCGGATCTTCGCGGCGACCTCGCCGACCTTCTGCTTGTCGATGCCGTCCACGTGGAACTTGGTGGCCGACTCGACGACGAAGGAGATGCCCTCGGGGGCCTCGACGAGGATCGGGTGGCTGTAGCCCAGCTGGAACTCCATGTCGGAGCCCTTCGCCAGGACTCGGTAGCCGACACCGCTGATCTCCAGCGACTTGCGGTAGCCCGCGGTCACACCGGTGATCATGTTCGCCACCAGCGTGCGGGTCAGGCCGTGCAGGGCCTTCGACTGACGCTCGTCGTTGGGGCGGGTGACAGCCAGAATGCCGTCCTCGCCCTTGCCGATCTCGATCGGCGCGGCGACGACGTGGGTGAGGGAGCCCTTCGGACCCTTCACCGAGACCGTCTGGCCATCGATGGTGACGTCCACGCCAGCGGGGACCTGGATGGGCAGCCGTCCAATGCGCGACATTGCTGTACCTCCGTTTCCCGAATTACCAGACGTAGGCGAGAACTTCTCCGCCTACGCCCTTCTTGGCGGCCTGCTTGTCGGTCAGGAGGCCGGAGGACGTGGAGATGATCGCCACGCCCAGGCCGCCGAGAACCTTCGGCAGGTTGGTGGACTTTGCGTAAACGCGCAGACCCGGCTTGCTGATGCGCTTGATGCCGGCAATGGAGCGCTCACGGTTGGGGCCGAACTTGAGCTCGATGGTCAGCTTCTTGCCGACCTCGCCCTCAACCGGCTCCTCAACCTTGTAGGAGGAGATGTACCCCTCCTGCTGCAGGATCTCGGCGACGTGCGCCTTGATCTTGCTGGCCGGCATCGCCACGGAGTCGTGGTACGCCGAGTTCGCGTTACGCAGACGCGTGAGCATGTCTGCGATGGGGTCGGTCATGGTCATGATGGCCTCAGGCCTCTCTCGCCGCGGTTTCTCCGCGCCAGGTCCCCCTGCCGGACTCTTCCGAGTTCGTCAGGGGCACAAGCGCAGGGGACCTGCGACGTCGTAAGACTGGGTGCGAGCCCTCTCGCAAGAGGGCCACGGGCATCCATGGGGAAGCCGTGGCAGGGGGCCCGACCCCACTACCTTACGGGACTCCGTACGGCAGGCCCAAAACAGGCCGGTGTGGGATCGGGCACCTCTGCTTCGCTGGGTGCCCAGGGCACCTGGCTGACCTCTGCGGGAGAGGACTACCAGGAGCTCTTGGTCACGCCCGGCAGCTCGCCGCGGTGCGCCATCTCACGGAGGCAGACACGGCAGAGGCCGAACTTGCGGTACACCGAGTGCGGACGACCGCAGCGCTGGCACCGGGTGTAGGCCCGGACGCCGAACTTCGGCTTCCGCTCGGCCTTCGCGATGAGGGACTTCTTCGCCATTGGCTCACGCCTCCTTGAACGGGAAGCCCAGAGCACGCAGGAGCGCCCGGCCCTCGTCGTCGGTCTGAGCGGTGGTCACGACGGTGATGTCCATACCGCGCTGACGGTCGACCTTGTCCTGGTCGATCTCGTGGAACATAACCTGCTCGGTCAGACCGAAGGTGTAGTTGCCACGGCCGTCGAACTGCTTCGGCGAGAGGCCGCGGAAGTCACGGATTCGCGGCAGGGCCAGCGAAACCAGACGGTCCAGGAACTCCCACATGCGGTCACCACGGAGGGTGACGTGGGTGCCGATCGGCTGGCCCTCACGCAGCTTGAACTGCGCGATGGACTTGCGAGCCTTGGTCACAGCCGGCTTCTGGCCGGTGATCGCGGTGAGGTCGCGGATCGCGCCCTCGATCAGCTTGCTGTCACGGGCGGCCTCGCCGACACCCATGTTGACGACGACCTTGACCAGGCCGGGCGTCAGCATGACGTTCTCGTACGAGAACTGCTCCTGCAGCTGACCCTTGATCTCGGAGTTGTAACGCTCCTTGAGACGGGGGGTCACCTTCTCAACAGTCGTCTCAGACATCAGATGTCCTCACCGGTTCGCTTGGCAACGCGGATCTTGTTGCCCTCGTCGTCGAAGCGGTAGCCAACGCGGGTGACGACCTTCTTGCCGTCCTTCTCCACGACCAGCTGGACGTTGGAGACGTGCACCGGGGCCTCGACGGTGACGATGCCACCCTGAGTGCCCGGGCCCGGCTTGGTGTGCTTCTTGACCCGGTTGACACCCTCGACCAGGACCTTGTTCTCGGCGGGCATGGCCTGAATGACCTTGCCCTGCTTGCCGCGGTCCTTGCCGGTGATGACCTGGACCAGGTCACCCTTCTTGATCTTCATGCTGTTCGCCATGAGTTAGAGCACCTCCGGCGCAAGCGAGATGATCTTCATGAACTTCTTGTCACGCAGCTCGCGGCCCACCGGGCCGAAGATGCGGGTACCGCGGGGGTCGCCATCGGTGTTCTTGAGGACGACAGCGGCGTTCTCGTCGAACCGGATGTACGAACCGTCGGGACGACGGCGCGACTTCACGGTGCGGACGACGACGCACTTGACGACGTCACCCTTCTTGACCGAACCGCCGGGGATCGCGTCCTTGACGGTCGCGACGATGACGTCCCCGATGCCGGCGTAGCGGCGACCGGAACCACCGAGAACGCGGATGCAAAGGATTTCCTTCGCGCCCGTGTTGTCGGCGACTCGCAGTCGCGACTCCTGCTGGATCACAGCTTTCTCCTGATCGTCAACGAGAGCTGACGGGCCGGCCGCTGCTCACACCAGCGCCCGCGAGGGACCTGGTGCACATACGGCCGTACCGCATCAACTTCGTTACTTGGCCTTCTCGAGGATCTCGACGACGCGCCAGCGCTTCGTCGCGGACAGCGGGCGGGTCTCCGCGAGGAGGACCCGGTCGCCGATGCCGCAGGCGTTCGCCTCGTCGTGCGCCTTCAGCTTGTTCGTACGGCGGATGACCTTGCCGTACAGAGCGTGCTTGACGCGGTCCTCGACGGCGACGACGACGGTCTTGTCCATCTTGTCGCTGACGACGAGACCCTCACGGGTCTTGCGGAAACCGCGCGTCTCGTTGGTGTTCTCAGTCATCAGGCGCTCTCCACCGTCTCGATGCCCAGCTCGCGCTCGCGCATCAGGGTGTAGATCCGCGCGATGTCCTTACGGACGAGCTTGAGCCGTCCGTGGTTGTCGAGCTGCCCGGTCGCCGCCTGGAAGCGGAGGTTGAACAGCTCCTCCTTGGCCTCACGGAGCTTGGCAACGAGACCCTCGTTGTCCAGCTCGCGAAGCTCAGCAGCCTTGGTGCCGGCCGACATCAGCTCTCACCTGCCTCGCGCCGGATGATCCGGCACTTCATCGGGAGCTTGTGAGCTGCGCGGGTCAGCGCCTCACGAGCCACCTTCTCGTTGGGGTACGACAGCTCGAACATGACCCGACCCGGGTGCACGTTCGCGATCCACCACTCGGGCGAACCCTTACCGGAACCCATGCGGGTCTCGGCCGGCTTCTTGGTGAGCGGACGGTCCGGGTAGATGTTGATCCAGACCTTGCCGCCACGCTTGATGTGACGGGTGACGGCGATACGAGCGGACTCGATCTGCCGGTTCGTCACGTAGGCCGGGGTGACGGCCTGGATGCCGTACTCGCCGAACGCGAGCTCGGTGCCACCCTTCGAAGCGCCGCGGCGCTTCGGGTGGTGCTGCTTACGGTGCTTGACCCGACGGGGGATCAGCATGACGGTCAGGCCTCCGTTCCGGTGTTCTCGGCAGCCGGAGCCTCGGCGACCGGGGCCGCGGGGGCCTCGGAAGCGGCGGGGCGACGGCCGCGGCCACCACGCTCGCCACCACGGCGCTCGCCACCGCGGGCGGGACGACCACCCTCGGGACGGGCCGGGCGGTTGCCCGAGCGGGCAGCGGCGTTCTCAGCGCGGACCTCGGCGATGTTCTTGACGTCGCCCTTGTAGATCCAGACCTTCACGCCGATGCGGCCGAAGGTGGTCTTGGCCTCGAAGAAGCCGTAGTCGACGTTCGCACGAAGGGTGTGCAGCGGCACACGACCCTCGCGGTAGAACTCCGAACGGCTCATCTCGGCGCCGCCGAGACGACCGGAGCACTGGACCTTGATGCCCTTGGCGCCGGACTTCATGGTGCCCTGCATCGACTTGCGCATGGCACGACGGAAGGAGACGCGGGAGGACAGCTGCTCCGCGACGCCCTGAGCCACGAGCTGGGCGTCCAGCTCGGGGTTCTTGACCTCGAGGATGTTCAGCTGGACCTGCTTGCCGGTCAGCTTCTCGAGGTCGCCGCGGATGCGGTCGGCCTCGGTGCCACGGCGACCGATGACGATGCCGGGGCGGGCGGTGTGGATGTCGACGCGGACGCGGTCGCGGGTGCGCTCGATCTCGACCTTGGAGATGCCGGCGCGCTCCATGCCCTTCGTCATCATGCGACGAATGGCAACGTCTTCCTTGACGTAGTCCTTGTACAGCTTGTCGGCGTACCAGCGGGACTTGAAGTCCGTGCTGATGCCGAGGCGGAACCCGTGCGGGTTAACCTTCTGGCCCATTACCGGGTCCCTTCCTTGCTGCTGACGACCACGGTGATGTGGCTGGTCCGCTTGCGGATCCGGTAGGCGCGGCCCTGGGCACGCGGACGGAACCGCTTCAGGGTCGGACCCTCGTCAACGTACGCCTCGCTGATGACGAGGTCGTCCACGTTGGAGTGGTTGTAGTTGTGCGCGGCGTTGGCAATGGCGCTGTCGAGCACCTTGCCCACCGGCACGGTGGCGGCCTGCGGAGCGAAACGCAGGACGGCCTGGGCCTCCGTGGCCGGCAGGCCACGGATGAGGTCCACCACGCGGCGGGCCTTCATGGGCGTGACGCGGATGTACCGCGCCTGGGCCCTGGCTTCCATGGTTGTCCCCTTAATGGAGTAAGTCATTGAGTCGGTCTGGCGGTGAAGCTCAGGCGACTAGCGACGCTTCGACTTGCGGTCGTCCTTGACGTGGCCGCGGAACGTGCGGGTCGGAGCGAACTCGCCCAGCTTGTGGCCGACCATCGACTCGGTGACGAACACCGGGACGTGCTTGCGACCATCGTGAACCGCGATCGTGTGGCCGAGCATGGCCGGGAAGATCACGGAGCGACGGGACCAGGTCTTGATGACGTTCTGGGTACCCGCCTCGTTCTGCGCGTCCACCTTCTTGAGAAGGTGGCCGTCGATGAAGGGGCCCTTCTTGAGACTGCGCGGCATCTGACCTGCTCCTAGCGCTTCTTGTTGGTCTTGCGGCGGCGCACGATGAGAGCGTCCGACGCCTTCTTCGGGCGACGGGTACGACCCTCCTTCTGGCCCCACGGCGAGACCGGGTGGCGACCACCGGAGGTCTTACCCTCACCACCACCGTGCGGGTGGTCGATCGGGTTCATGGCCACACCACGCACGGTCGGGCGAACGCCCTTCCAGCGCATACGGCCGGCCTTGCCCCAGTTGATGTTCGACTGCTCGGCGTTGCCGACCTCGCCGACGGTCGCGCGGCAGCGCGCGTCCACCAGGCGGATCTCACCGGAGGGCATGCGCAGGTGCGCCATCTTGCCCTCACGCGCCAGCAGCTGGATGCCGGAGCCGGCGGAGCGGGCCAGCTTGGCACCGCCACCGGGACGCAGCTCCACCGCGTGGATGGTGGTACCGACCGGGATGTTGCGCAGCGGCAGGTTGTTGCCCGGCTTGATGTCGGCGCCAGCGCCGTTCTCGATCCGGTCGCCCTGCGTGATGCCGCGCGGCGCGATGATGTAGCGCTTCTCGCCGTCCGCGTAGTGCAGGAGCGCGATGCGCGCGGTGCGGTTCGGGTCGTACTCGATGTGCGCGACCTTGGCCGGCACGCCGTCCTTGTCGTGACGACGGAAGTCGATCACACGGTAGGCGCGCTTGTGTCCGCCACCCTGGTGGCGAACGGTGATCCGACCGGCGTTGTTACGGCCGCCCTTGCTGTGCAGGGGGCGAACCAGCGACTTCTCCGGCGTGGACCGCGTGATTTCGACGAAGTCGGCCACGCTCGAGCCACGACGGCCCGGCGTAGTCGGCTTGTACTTGCGGATACCCATTTTCGTCCTCGTCTTGATCGACGATCACGGCCTCCGTCAGGAGGTCGGACCACCGAAGATGTCGATGCGGTTGCCCTCAGCCAGCGTCACAATGGCGCGCTTGGTGTCCTTGCGCTTGCCAAAACCCGTCTTGGAGCGCTTGCGCTTGCCCTGACGGTTGAGCGTGTTGACGGACTCGACCTTGACCGAGAAGACCGCCTCGACGGCCTGCTTGATCTGGGTCTTGTTGGCACCGGGCGACACGACGAACGTGTACTTGTTCTCATCGAGAAGCGAGTAGCTCTTCTCGGAGATGACCGGCTTCACCAGGACATCACGGGGGTCCGTGAACGTCTTGCTCGTGATCTCTGCAGCCATCAGGCGGCGCTCCCTTCGAGCTCGCCCTCAGCAGCAACGGCCTTGGCGGACGCGGCGGGACCCGCCACGAAACGCTCGAAGGCGGCCTGGGTGAAGACCACATCGTCGGAGACGAGCACGTCGTAGGTGTTCAGCTGACCGGCGTCCAGGATGTGCACGTGCGGCAGGTTCCGGGCGCTCTTCAGACCCAGCTCGTCGGCACGCTCGACGACGAGGAGGATGTTCTTGCGCTCGGTGATCTTGCCGAACAGGCCCTTGGCGGCCTTGGTCGACGGCACCTCGGCCGCGATCACGTCGGTGACGACGTGGATGCGGTTGTGGCGGGCCCGGTCGGTGAGCGCGCCACGCAGAGCGGCGGCGATCATCTTCTTCGGGGTCCGCTGCGAGTAGTCGCGCGGCACGGGACCGTGCACAACGCCACCGCCGGCGAACTGCGGCGCACGGGTCGAGCCCTGACGGGCGCGGCCGGTGCCCTTCTGGCGGTACGGCTTCTTGCCGCCACCGCGGACCTCGCCACGAGTCTTGGTCTTGTGGGTGCCCTGACGGGCCGCAGCGAGCTGCGCCACGACGACCTGGTGCATCAGCGGAACGCTGACCTTCGCGTCGAAGATCTCGGCCGGCAGCTCGAGGCTGCCGGTCTTGTCACCCGAGGGCGACAGGATGTCAATGGTGCTCATATCCTTCACAGCCCCTTCGCCGCGGTGCGGACGAGGACGAGGCCGCCGTTCGGGCCCGGGATCGCACCCTTGATGAGGAGCAGACCCTTCTCCGCGTCAACCGCGTGCACGGTCAGGTTCTGGGTGGTCACGCGCTCGTGACCCATCCGGCCGGCCATCTTCAGGCCCTTGAACACGCGGCCCGGGGTGGCGCAGCCACCGATGGAACCGGGCGAACGGTGCTTGCGCTGCACGCCGTGACCTGCGCCGAGACCACGGAAGTTGTGGCGCTTCATGACACCGGCGAAGCCCTTGCCCTTGGAGGTGCCGGTCACGTCGACCTTGACACCCGCCTCGAACAGCTCGGCGGTGATCTCCTGGCCCAGGGTGTACTCGGACGCGTCCGCGGTACGGAGCTCGACCAGGTGGCGGCGCGGGGTGACGCCGGCCTTGGCGAAGTGACCCGCGAGGGGCTTGTTCACCTTGCGGGGGTCGATCTCGCCGAAGCCGATCTGGACGGCGTCGTAGCCGGCCGGGCTGTCGGCGGTGTGGACCTGGGTCACGACATTGGGCCCAGCCTTGACGACGGTCACCGGAACGACCCGGTTGTTCTCGTCCCAGACCTGGGTCATGCCGAGCTTCTCGCCCAGGATGCCCTTAATCTGCTTAGCCATCTTCGGTGCGCCTCTCAGAGCTTGATCTCGATGTCGACGCCAGCCGGCAGGTCGAGACGCATGAGCGAGTCAACCGTCTTCGGCGTGGGGTCGAGGATGTCGATCAGACGCTTGTGAGTGCGCATCTCGAAGTGCTCGCGCGAGTCCTTGTACTTGTGCGGCGAGCGGATGACGCAGTACACGTTCTTCTCAGTGGGCAGCGGCACCGGGCCCGCGACCTGCGCACCAGTACGGATCACCGTCTCGACGATCTTCTTCGCCGAAGAGTCGATGACCTCGTGGTCGTAGGCCTTGAGCCGGATGCGGATCTTCTGTCCCGCCATGGCTACCTTGTAGTCCTTCTGTCCAGTCGCTGCACGACTCCTCCTCCGACCCCCGCGCTCGGGCGTGTCGCTCTCGCGCTTGCAAAAAACCGGCGATTGACTCGTCGGTTTCAAACTTTCGGGAAAGGGGGAAAAGCCGGGCTGAGACCCCGCACACGCTTCCCGGAAGATTCCCGTACTTTCGCCCCGCAGCTGCCGTGGCGTAACACACACGCTTGACGGCCATCACGGGAACGACGAGTAGATGGGACTCGCTTCCGGTCCTCCCGGCGGGAGGCGCGCAGCATCGGCACTCAACCGAGCAACTTGGACATACTGCCACAGGTGGGAGCCGGAAAGCCAATCGGGGCCGGTGAGGCAGGCCTCACCGGCCCCGGTCGGGGGCGCACCCTCAGGGGCGGACTACTTCTGGGTCACCCAGGGAGCGATCCTGCCGCAGACCACGGGCCAGTCCTCGGTCGACACCCCGGCGCAGTGGAGCGACTTCTTGTCCGGCTCCGCCTCCCAGTCCTTGACGATCGGGTCGGCGCAGGGCCGCTGCGGCGTCTCCGACTTCACCGGGGCGAACTTCGGGCAACTGCCGTCCTGCTTCTTGATGTTGTGCGCCCGCCAGGCGTCGATGCCCATCGTGTTGGTCTTCTCGTCCTGCGGCATGTAGCGGTCCACCGACCAGGACGCGCCCATGGTGGCGAACAGCGCCAGGGCGCAGACCAGTCCGGCGGCGAGCTGCCTGGTACCGCGGAGCGGGACGACCGGGCCCGCCGCCTCGCTGCGGCCGACCGAGCGGAACGCCCGCTCGGCCCAGCCCCGGCCCCGGTCGGTGGCGGCCATCAGACCGGTCACCGCCAGGATGATCAGGCAGTACATGATGATCCAGGTCGTCCGCGGGTAGAGCTGGACCATCTGGTCGTGCGCCATGTGCGAGGCGTAGTAGAAGCGCATCAGCCAGGCGCCGACGAGCACCGCCGCCGCCACCCGGACCACCAGGCTGCGCAGCCCCATCCCGATGCCGATGCCGACCGCGGCGACCAGCAGCAGCGCGAAGCCGGTCTGGCCGGCCATCTCGCCCGCCTGCGGCCAGGTGTGGTACGTCTCCTGGCCGGAGCGGTCCGACAGCCAGCCGAGCACATAGGCCGGGTCGACGTAGTTGACGATGTAGGCGTACCGGTCCGGGGTCGTCGCCCCTTCCTTGGCGATCTGGTACAGCAGCGGCGAGCCGATGGCGCCCGCCAGACCCACCGTGGTGCCCACGAACAGCAGCGTCCGCCGCACGGCGCGGCCGCCGCCGCGCCAGGGGAACAGGAACAGGGTCAGCACGAAGATGCCCGGCGCCGACCAGAGGTACCAGCCCGAGTAGTAGAGGAAGAGCACCCCGAAGACCGCGCCGAAGCCCGCGCCGCGCAGCAGCACCGAGCGGGTGGACAGCTCGCCGGCCCGGCGCAGCTCGCGCAGGCAGGCCGCCAGCAGCGGCACCAGGATGATCATCGTGACGTGGCTGTAGGGCCGGATCGGGTCCAGGAAGACCAGCACCGAGGGCACCGCCACGGCCAGCGCCCAGAACGGCCGCAGCATGAGCCGCCAGGCCAGGTAGCTCATCGGCCCGGCCACGGCGGTGAAGAAGATCTGCAGATCGTGCAGGGCGTAGCCCTCGCCGCCGATCCCGCCGTAGTTGAGCTTCGCCCAGAGCGCGATCAGCCCGGGGAACAGCGGCGGGTAGACGCCGGGCAGCCCCTTGTCGTCGAGGATCGACGTGGCCATGTGGATCAGCTGGCTGGGGTCGCCCTCCTGGCCGCCGAGCGGCCACGGGGTGCCGCGCAGCGCGACCACCACTCCCCCGGCGACCACGCCGGTCGCCAGGCCCGCGACCGCCGCGCAGACCAGCCGCTGGACCAGCCGGTGCCGGAGCGCCGCGCCCCGGTAGGCGGTGTAGACCAGTACCGCGAGCACGGGCAGACCGAGGAACGCCGCGTACAGCTGGATCTTCGCCAGGCCGCTGACCTGGCCGATCCGGTTCAGCGGGTTCACGGAGATGCGCGTGCACAGCAGGGTGAGGAGGAGTGCGGCCGCGACGCTGACCACGACCTCGGCGGCGATCTGGACCGAGCGCCGCTCCAGCAGGGCGGGAAGGCCCGCTCTCGCGCCCGCCTCCGGCGGCGGTGCGCCGTCGCGATCGGTGCTCGCGGCGTTGTCGACCGCTTCGGGGGCCAGGTTCGTCATCTCAGTCCATTCCGTCGGGCGGCCGCGCGGGACCGCCGGAACTCGGAGGAGCACCTCGTGGCTCCCGTGCGGTGGACGGGCCGTCGACCACGGATCCGTGCGGCTCTCCGCCGGCGCGCCGCTCCCGGGGCGTCCGATCCGACCGGGGCGGGTGGCGCGTCGGTCCACCAGAACCCTCCGGATCGCACCGGGAAGTCTGCCACGCGGCCCTGGGCCAGGCCAATGTGTCCAACGGGGTGACGCCGGCGCCGCCCGGCCCCGTTGCGCCCCGCCACCGGGTCGACCCCTTCGGGCAGTCGAGCACCCGGCGCGGACGAGTGTTCATCTGCCGGGCGCAACCCTTTTCCTGCCGGGGTGGTCTACACAGGTGGCGTTCGAACGACTCCCGTGCGCCTGGCAGAATCGAGGCGCGGCCGCACGGCCCCACGGCCATGGCACACCACCGGTCGGCCCACGCGGTCGTCCACGTCGGCCCCGCACCCTGATCACTACCCCTGAAGGACTCTCGGACAGTGACGAGCGCACCGACAGCCGCCCCCGACCTGACCAGGCAGCCTCCGGCGTCCCGAGGCCGCCGCAGCACCCGGGGCCTCCAGGGCCGGCCGACCTTCTCCCTGGTCGCGGAAGGCCTGACGGCCGTCGCCGCGGCGCTGCTCATGACCGCGGCCGCGTCGACCGTCGAACTGAACCCGATGATGCGCATAGGCCAGGTCAGCGGGCTGGCGGGACTCCAGCTCCGGTTGCTGCTGCTGCTCGGCTGCGTGCTGGTGGCCTGCGCCTTCCTGATGCGCCGCCGACCGCTCGCCACGGTCCGCTTCGCCGCCGCCGCGGTCTCCGGCCTCGCCTCCGGCGTCACGGCCGCCGGGGTGTCGCTCGCGCTGCGCGACACCACCTGGCCGCTGAACGCCCAGGGCGGCGACGCCGGGAACCTCCAGGCCTGGGCCACCGCCCTGATGGAGGGCAAGTCGCTCGACGGCGGCTACCCGCCGGTCTACCCGCACCTGGTCGCCTGGACCGCCGAGTACATCACCGACGGACAGCCGGGGTACGCCCTCAAGCTGGTCGGCCTGCTGTTCGTCGCCCTGCTCGGGCCCGCCGCCTACCTGTCCTGGCGGCTGCTGCTGCCCCCGCTCTGGGCCCTGGGCATCGGCGTCACCGCGGCGCTGCCGATGATGCAGCCGTACAAGCCCTACACCAACATCGTGCTGGTGGCCTTCGTGCCGGTGCTGGCCAAGCTGCTCCAGACCGTCCAGCGCGCGCCCCGGCTGCCGCGCCGGAAGGCCGCCGTCACCGGCGGCCTCCTCGGCCTGCTGCTCGGCCTGATGTTCCTCGTCTACTCGGGCTGGTTCGTCTGGTCCGCCGCGGGCGCCGTGGTCCTCACCGTCGTGCTGCTGGTCCGGCTCCGGCGGACCGCCGGCGCCGACGCCCTGGTCACCGCCGGGTACACGCTCGGCGCCGCCGCCGCCGGCTTCCTCGCCCTGGCCGGGATCAGCCTGTTCCGGCTGCTCTCCTCGGCCGGTGCCACGGTCGACCGCTACTGCTACTTCGACACCTACACCGAGCCCACCTACTTCGCGATGTGGCGCGACGACCTGCCCGGGACGGACGCGCTGAACACCTGGCCGCTGCCCGGCGAGCTCGGCGGCGTGGGCCTGTTCACGATCGTCCTGCTGGTGGGACTCGCGGTCGCCCTGGCCCTCGGCAGCGACCGGGCCTCGGTGCTCGTCCCCGCCGCCTGCGCCGCGAGCGCCCTGCTGATGCGCTACTGGTACGCCTCGCACATGGAGAGCAACCAGGCGGTCATGCTCTACCCGCGGACCAGCGCTCAGCTGCTCCACTGCCTGCTGCTGCTCACCGGCCTCGCCTGCTTCCTGGTGGCCCGCCGCGGCACCGACACCGGGGCCGTCCTGGGTGTGGTGCGGCTCTCCCGGCGCCCCGGCCCGCGCGCGGTGGCCGTCGGCACGCTCTGCGCCCTGGGCCTGCTGTTCGGCATGGCCGGCTCGGCCACCGCCGACAAGTACATGCCGAAGCAGGACGGCGGCACCGGCAACCTCGCCTGGGAGGCCCAGGTCACCGCCGACCAGCGCGGCCACTGCTCCGCGTACGCGCCGGGCGGCACCTGCCGGCAGCCCGGCGACCCGGCCACGGTCGGGCAGCCCGAGCCGGACCTGGGGATCCTGACCTGCCTGCACCTCGGCCCCTTCCCGAACGCCCGGAAGCCCTGACCGGGAGGGCCCGACCCGGCGCCCCGCCCGGGAAGCCGGAACGGCCGTGGGGCCGGTGGACCTTCCGATCCACCGGCCCCACGGCCGTTCTGTTCGCCGTCGCCGGCGCGGGACGCCTCAGGCGTCGTGCCGCTGCCCCGAGGTCAGGGCGTGGCGGACGAGCACCTTGGCCCCGCCGCTCTTCCCGCGGCGCAGCGCGCCCGGCAGCATCGTCAGCGCGTGCAGCCGCGAGGCGCTGCGGAACCGGGCCGCCCGGGCGGCCTTCGGCCAGCCGCGGGCGTCCATCCGCTCCGCCACCGCGTTGAAGTACTTCTCCGCCTCGGCGAAGCGGGTGCCCGAGAACGCCTGCACGGAGGACTCGCTCACCGCGTGCCGGCGGTACTGGAAGACGACGGTGGTGTTGTCCACCATCATCGTCTCGCCGCGCTCCAGCAGGTCCACGACCAGCGCCAGGTCCTGGATGACCGAGTACTCGTCGCGGAAGTTCACCTGCCGCAGCACCTCGCCGCGCCAGCAGATCGACGGGAAGTACAGCCAGTTGCCGCGCAGCACGCTGGCCGCCAGCTCCTCGCCGCCCATCAGCCGTCGGCCCTTGACGCTCGGCGAGTAGAGCTTGTCCTTGACGTTGTCGGCCAGGCCGCTGGTGACGACACCGGCGCCGTCGATCACCTCGACGCCCGGCTGCACCATGCCCAGGTCGGGGTTGTCCTTGAGGACCGCCCGGACGGTCTCCAGGTAGTGCGGGTGCAGCAGGTCGTCGCAGCCCATGATGACCACGTGGTCCGCCGTGGAGAGCTCCACGCACTTCTGGAAGTTCTTGGTGATACCGAGGTTCTGCTCGTTGCGCAGGTACCGGACCCGGTCGTCGCCGAGCCCGGCGAACCAGCCCGGGACCTCGGGCTCCTTGCCGTCGTCGACGACGGTCAGCCGGAAGTCCGGGTCGCTCTGGTTGAGGATGCTGCGCACGGCGGCCTGCATCAGGGCCACGTCGCCGTAGTACGGCAGCATGAACTCGAAGGTGGCCATGGAGGTCAGGCTCCGCTGCTGTTCACCGGGGCGGAGACCGGGAGGTCCAGGTCGAAGCGCTCCTCGTTCAGCCGGGCGCCCTCGTTGATGGCCACGGTCCGGGCGAGGTCGGTGAGCTTCTTCTCCAGCGAGCGGAAGCGCAGGAAGGTGTTCAGGGTCAGGAAGCCCATGGCCAGGACCATCACGTACAGCACCAGGTCGGTGCCGCGGCCGACGCCCATCTTGTGGGCGAACCAGGTGACGTCGCTGGGGCGCAGGATCGCGTAGATGTTCGCGACCACGAAGACCGAGAACGCGATGCGCTTCCAGGCGCGGGTGTTCGCGGCGTCCCAGCGCCGGATGAACATGAACGCGAGGATGACCGCGCCAGCGATCAGGACCAACTGGATCCAGAAGTAGTTCATCGGCGGCCACGCTCCCGAAGCGAGATGTCGAAGATGATGTTGACGCCGTTGATCAGGGACTGACCCTTGGCGCGTGAGTAGTCGGTGTACAGGATGTCGACCGGGAGTTCGGCGACCCGCAGGTCCGCGCCGGCCAGGAAGCTGACGATCTCCGAGGCGTGGGCCATGCCGTTCATGGTGATCCGCAGCCGGCCGGCCGCCTCACGGTTGAGCACGCGCAGGCCGTTGTGCGAGTCGGTCAGCTTGAGCTTGCGGGCGGTGGGGCTGACCGTCGCGGCGGTCCGCAGGACCACGCGCTTGATCCACGGCACCTGGCCGTTCTGCTCGATGAAGCGCGAACCGAGGACCACGTCGGCCTCACCGGTGCGCAGCAGCGCGACCATCTTCTCGACGTCGGCGGTCTGGTGCTGGCCGTCCGCGTCGAAGGTGGCGAAGTACTTGGCGCCCTGCTGGGCCAGGGCGTAGGCCAGCCCGGTCTGCAGTGCGGCGCCCTGGCCGAGGTTGACCGGGTGCCGCACCAGGTGCGCGCCGGTGCTCATAATGTGCTTGGCGGAGTCGTCGGCGCTGCCGTCGTCGACCACAACGATGTTCGGGAACGTCTTGCGCGCTCCCTCCACAACGTCAGCGATCACCTGGCCTTCGTTGTAGGCCGGGATCACCAGCCAGACATCGTCGTACTGGGACATGGGGGCTCCATGTTCGTGGTGTCTCCCGCGCTCGTGCGCGGCAAAAATCCGTATGTCGGGGGGCGAGACGGTCATTCGCCGCTCACCCGGGCACTCATGGTGGGCACAGCCTGCTCCGACGTACTCGGCGCGGGACCGGCCTGGTTCGCCGTCGAACCGGGGAAGCTGCGCCTGAGAGCGGCAAGCATACCGAGCACGGTCGCCACCGATCCGGCGGTGTACGCCACCACCACCCGGGTGGCGACCTCGCCGGGCATGAAGGTGATGCCGGCGAGCACGCCGGTGCCGAGCGCCCAGCAGAGCAGCTGCAGGTTGTGCCGCTTGAATACCATCAGCGCCTGACCCAGCACCATCGCGAACATGTACGCCACGGTACCGGCGGACATCCAGAAGAAGTCGAGGTGGCCGAGCACCGGCTCGGCCCCGAACAGCACCTGGATCAGCCGGGGTCCGAGGAGCACCGCCGGGATTCCGCCGAGCAGACCGAGACCGCCGACCACGACGCCGATCCGGCGAAGCATACCGGTGAAGGCCGCGCGGTCGCCCACCGCGATCGCCGCGGAGAGGCCGCTGAGCAGCGAGGCCTGGAGCGAGCCGAAGACGAAGAGCGGGACCCGGGCCAGCACGAGCGCGTTGAGCAGCGCCGCGATCAGGGCCGACTCCTCCGGGGCGAGCAGCTTGGTGCTCACCACCGCGGCGTTCACCACGACCTGCGACAGCAGGGTCGAGCAGATCAGCAGGCCGAGGCCGGAGCAGAGCTCGGACCAGGGGATCCGCGGGCCGGGCCGGACCGCCTTGAACAGCGGCGGCAGCGTCAGCAGGGTGGCCGCGACCGGCGCCAGGGCGAGGATCAGGCTGAACGCCAGCGCGGAGTGCACCCCGGCCAGGCCGGCGCCGAAGGCCAGTCCGATCCGCAGGCCGCCGTCGATGCCGAGCTGGGTGCCGTAGGCACCGAACCGGCCGAGGCCGGCCAGCACACCGCGGGTGAGGTAGCAGACGGCCATGCCGGCGAACGCGCCGCCGAGGGCCAGCACCAGCGAGCGGTCGCCGTGGAACATCACATCGGCGATCTTCCGCGAGCCGATGCCGAGCGCCAGCAGGACGACACCGAGGATCCCGCCGGTCAGCAGCGTGGCACGGCGCAGCACCGGTGCCGCGCCGTGGCCGAGCGCGGCGCGGGCCGCGACGATCCGGGTGAGTTCCTGCTCGATCGGGAAGAACACACCGATCCCGACGGACATCACGATCGTCCACAGCAGGGAGACGTTCGCCATGTCGTCGACGGACAGGCTGTGGCCGGCCACCCCGAGGTGGATGTACGAGGCGGCCCCGAGCACCACGGTGCCGCCGGCCACCGCCAGGGTTCCCGGCGGCAGCGCGGCGGCGACCTTGGTCAGCGGATTCTTCACTGAGACCTGTCACTCTCGGTCGACCGGGCCACCGAGCCCAGCTCGGCGAAGACCGGCGTACCGAGCGCCTCGGCCAGCTGCTCCCGCCAGTCCGGCAGCGGGCTCAGCCCGGCGTCGGCCCAGCGGTCGTGGCCGAGCACGCTGAACGCGGGCCGGACGGCCGGCGTGACGTACGCGGCGGAGGTGGTCGGGCGGATCCGCTCCGGGTCCAGCCCGCTCAGCCGGTACGCCTCCCGGGCCAGGCCGTACCAGGTGGTCCGGCCGCTGCCGGTGCCGTGGTAGACACCGGCCGGCGCCTGCCCGGCGAGCGCGGCCAGGCCGAGCGCGACGAGCTGCCGGGCCAGCGCCAGCGACCAGGTCGGCTGGCCCTGCTGGTCCTCCACCACGTCGAGGCTGTCGCGCTGGGCGGCGAGCCGGAGCATGGTGGCCACGAAGTTCTTGCCGTGCTCGCCGTACAGCCACGCGGTGCGGACCACGTAGCCGTGCTCGGGAAGGAGCTCGGCCACGGCCTGCTCCCCCACCAGCTTGCCCCGGCCGTAGGCGTTGACCGGGCCGGTCGGCGCGGTCTCGGCGTACGGCTCGGTGGCGTCTCCGGGCAGCACGTAGTCGGTCGACACCTGGAGCAGCCGGGCGCCGGTCTTGGCGCAGGCGGCCGCCAGGTGGCGGACGCCGGTGCCGTTGACGGCGGTGGCGGCCTCCTCGGCCGTCTCGGCGCCGTCGACGTTCGTCCAGGCCGCGCAGTTGACGACGATGTGGTGGCCCTCGACGGCGGCCAGCACGGCCGCCGCGTCGGTGATGTCGAGGTCGGCCCGCCCGAGGGCGGTCACCTCGGCCGCCGGGTCGCCGGCCAGGACCGTCAGCAGGTCCTGGCCGAGCATCCCGGCCGCGCCGGTGACCAGCCAGCGGACCGGACCCGAGGAGGTCCCGGTCACTTCTCCAGAGCCGCCTTCGTCTTCAGCGGCTCCCACCAGGCGCGGTTCTCGCGGTACCAGGTGATGGTCTCGGCGAGGCCGTCCTCGAAGCGGACCTGCGGCTCGTAGCCGAGCTCCTCGCGGATCTTGCTGATGTCGATCGAGTAGCGCAGGTCGTGGCCCTTGCGGTCGGCGACGTGCTCGACCATGTCCCAGCCCGCCCCGGCGGCCTCCAGCAGCAGCCCGGTGAGCTCCTTGTTGGTGGCCTCGGTGCCGCCGCCGATGTTGTAGACCTCGCCGGCGCGGCCCTTGCGCATGGCCAGCTCAATGCCGCGGCAGTGGTCCGACACGTGCAGCCAGTCGCGGACGTTGCCGCCGTCGCCGTACAGCGGCACCTTCTTGCCGTCGATCAGGTTGGTGGTGAACAGCGGGATGACCTTCTCCGGGAACTGGTAGTGCCCGTAGTTGTTGGAGCAGCGGGTCACCACGACGTCCATGCCGTGCGTGCGGTGGTAGGCCAGCGCCAGCAGGTCCGAGGAGGCCTTGGAGGCCGAGTACGGGGAGTTCGGCACCAGCGGCCACTCCTCCGTCCAGGAGCCCTCGCTGATCGAGCCGTACACCTCGTCGGTGGAGATGTGCACGAAGCGGCCGACGCCGTGCTTGCGCGCGGCGTCCAGCAGGACCTGGGTGCCGACGACGTTGGTCAGCACGAACGGGCCCGCGCCCGCGATGGAGCGGTCCACGTGCGACTCGGCCGCGAAGTGGACGACGACGTCATGCCCGGGCATGACGTCGTCGACAGCTGCGGCGTCGCAGATGTCGCCGCGGACGAAGGTGTAGCCACTGTGCCCCGCGACGGAAGCCAGGTTGGCCTCGACACCGGAGTAGGTGAGCTTGTCGAAGACGGTGATCCGAGCCTCGGCGTCGGCTCCGAGGAGCTGACGGACGAACTCCGACCCGATGAACCCGGCGCCGCCGGTCACAAGGATGCGCATAATGCGCGCAGTCTATCGCCGTCCCGCACCTGCCAAGGACCCCGGCCGTACCCCCCGCCCGTTCTCGCATAAGGTGCACGCATGCGTGGAATCCTTCTGGCCGGCGGCACCGGCTCCCGGCTGTGGCCGCTGACTCGAGCGGTGTCGAAGCAGCTCCTCCCGGTCTTCGACAAGCCGATGATCTACTACCCCCTCTCGACCCTCGTGATGGCCGGGATCAGCGAGATCCTGATCATCACGACCCCGAACGACCGCGACCAGTTCGAGCGCCTGCTCGGCGACGGCTCCCAGTTCGGCCTCCGCCTGGAGTACGCCGTCCAGGAGAAGCCCGAGGGCATCGCCCAGGCCTTCGTCCTGGGTGCCGACTTCATCGGCGACGAGTCCGTCGCGCTGATCCTCGGCGACAACATCTTCCACGGCAGCGGTCTCGGCACCCGGCTCTCCGAGCACACCGGTGCCAAGGGCGGCCGGGTCTTCGCCTACCCGGTGGCCGACCCGACCGCCTACGGCGTGGTCGAGTTCGACGAGGACGGCCAGGCCATCTCCATCGAGGAGAAGCCGACCGAGCCCAAGTCCCGGTACGCCGTCCCCGGCCTGTACTTCTACGACAACCGCGTGGTCGAGATCGCCCGCGGCCTGAAGCCGAGTGCCCGCGGCGAGCTGGAGATCACCGCGGTCAACGAGGCGTACCTCCAGGCCGGCGACCTGCACGTGACGATCCTCGACCGGGGCACCGCCTGGCTGGACACCGGCACGTTCGTCTCGATGGTGCAGGCCTCGGAGTTCGTCCGGGTCATCGAGGAGCGCCAGGGCTTCAAGATCGGCTGCATCGAGGAGGCGGCCTGGCGGGCCGGCCTGATCGACGACGCCCAGCTGCGCGAGCTGGCCGAGCCGCTGCTGAAGAGCGGCTACGGCCAGTACCTGGTGGCGCTGCTGGACGAGGAGGGCACCCGATGAAGATCCGCGAGCTGTCCATCGAGGGCGCCTGGGAGCTCACCCCCCAGGTGCACGGTGACGCGCGTGGCCACTTCACCGAGTGGTACCGCTTCGACCGGCTCGCCGAGGTGGTCGGCCACCCGCTGCGGCTGGCGCAGGCCAACCTGTCGCTGTCCAGCCGGGGCGTCGTCCGCGGCATCCACTTCGCCGACGTCCCGCCCGGCCAGGCCAAGTACGTCACCTGCGTGCGCGGCGCCGTCCTGGACGTCATCGTCGACCTGCGGGTCGGCTCGCCGACCTTCGGCACCTGGGAGGGTGTGCGGCTCGACGAGACCGAGCGCAAGGCGGTGTACATCTCCGAGGGCCTCGGCCACGGGTTCTGCGCGCTGAGCGACGACGCGACGCTGACCTACCTCTGCTCGGAGACCTACAACCCGACCGGCGAGCACGGCGTGCACCCGCTGGACCCGGACCTGGGCATCGAGTGGCCGGCCGACGTGCCGCAGCTGTCCGCCAAGGACACCGAGGCCCCCTCGCTGGCCGAGGCGCTGGCGAGCGGCCTGCTGCCCGACTACAAGGCGGTCAAGGCGTTCACCGCCGAGCTGGGCAAGGCCCACCGGGCCTGATCCGGAAACGCTCCGAACGGGAAGGGCCCGGCCGCGTCGAACGCGGCCGGGCCCTTCCCGTCGTCCCGGGCACCGACCGGCCTCAGCGGCCCCGGAACACCCAGACCTTCAGCAGCAGGAAGCGGACCACCGTGGCGAGCCCGTTCGCCAGCACCAGCCCGGCCACCTCGACCGGGCGGGAGGCGGTCGGCGCCAGCCGGTCGAGCAGCTCCAGCGCGCCGATGCTCAGGCCGAGCGCGATCAGGAAGGCCACCGCCCCCTGGGCCTGGTGGCGCAGCGCGCCCTCGCTGCCGGTCACCCCGAAGGTGAAGCGCCGGTTGGCGGCCGTGTTGGCGACCGCGCTCACGGCCAGCGCGACCAGGTTGGCCACCTGTTTCGAGGACACCTGGCGCAGCCCCACGTACAGCGCCAGGTAGAACAGGGTGCTCAGCGCGCCGATCACCAGGAAGGACGGCAGCTGCCGCCGGGGACCCCGGCCGGGCGGTGCCGGTGGCGGTGCGGGTGGCGGCGTCGAAGGCGCCGGATCGCCGGTGAATGTCATCGAGAATTGTCCCGGCGTTCATCGTCGACCGAGTCGTAGCCGACGAAATAGGCCGGTCTGGCCTGCACCGCCGAGTAGATCCGCGCGGTGTACTCCCCCAGCAGGCCGACGCAGATCAGCTGCACCGCGCCGAGGAACAGCATCCCCATGAAGAGCGAGGACCAGCCGGGGACGGTGACCCCGATGGCGAACGCGACGGCGGTGTAGACGCTCATGACCAGGCACACCGCGAAGCTCAGCAGGCCGAGCCAGGTGGCCAGCCGCAGCGGGGCGGCCGAGAAGTTGACGATGCTGTCCAGCGCGAGCCGGACCATCTTCCCCAGCGGGTAGTGGGTGGTGCCGGCCACCCGCTCCTCGCGGACGTAGACGACCTCCCCGCTGGGGAAGCCCAGCCACGGCACCAGCAGCCGGTAGACCGGCTGGTGCTCGGGCAGGGCCTTGAGCGCGTCCACCGCGGCCCGGCTGAGCAGCCGGTAGTCGCCGGCCTGGCTGGGCATCCGCTTCCCGACCAGCTTGCGCATCAGCCAGTAGTAGGCACCGGCCGAGCGCCGCTTGAACGAGCTGTCCGTGGTGCGGTCGCCGCGCACCCCGTAGACGATGTCGAGGTTCTGCTCGCGGGCCAGCGCGAACATCTCCGGGATCTTCTCCGGCGGGTCCTGGAGGTCGGCGTCGAGGCTCACCACGTAGTCGCCGAGGGCGCGGTCGAGGCCGGCCTTCAGGGCGGCCTGGTGGCCGGAGTTGCGGGCCAGCCTGATGATCCGGAACTCCGGCCAGTCCTGGCGGATCTTCTGCATCAGTACGGGGGTCGCGTCGGTACTGCCGTCGTCGATGCCGACCACCTCGTAGCCCACCCCGAGCGCGTCGAGGATCGGCCGCAGCCGCTCGACGGTCCTCGGCAGCGCCTCCTGCTCGTTGTAGATCGGCATGACGACCGACAACTGCGGCGCTGTCGACATGAGTTGGTCCCGCTTTCGGCCGGGGCTGCTGGATCGTGGCCGACCCTAGCAGCCGGTGCTGAGCCCGGAATGAGACCGGATGAGCAGTGCATGAGAGCCGTCCCCGCCGGTCGCGGCGGGAACGGCTCCGGGTGCCGGTCGGGGGTCAGACCCCGGGGAAGCTCCGCTCCCACGGGTGGACCCAGTTGTTGCCCGGCTTGACCACGACCGTGATCTGCGGTTGGAAGCCCACGAGCTCACGGCGCATCCGGTCGCCGGTCGCCTGGTCGGCCACCACCACGGTCATCGGCTCGCCCAGCCTCTCGGCGGCCTTCCTGACGTGCTCCATCGCCGCCCTGTGCTCCGGCTCGGCGCGCTCGGCGGCGCCGATGTTCACCCAGTGCGTCTCGTAGAGCGGCAGCATGTCGCCGCCGCGCGAACGCAGCAGCGCGGCGAGCCAGGTGGACTTGAGGTTCTTGTAGTCGTCGTTCGAGTAGAGCACCATCATCGGGCCCCGGATGCCGTCCAGGTCGCCCATCACGGTGGCGCCCTCCCGGGGGCCGATGTCGCTCCAGGCGTCGCCGCGGCTCCAGGCCATCAGCGGGTTGTTGCGCCAGACCGAGGGCATCCCCTTGAACGAGTCCATGCCCCACTGGACGCCGGCGAACAGGCTGAGCGCCGTCGCCACCGCGAGCACCGAGAGCACGGCGTCGCTGATCCGGCGCCGCAGCACCGGGACCCGGGCGGGCGAGACGGTGCGCAGCAGCGGGCCGACCGCGCCGATCGAGATCAGCGCGATCACGATCCCGGTGCCGGCCAGCTTCTCGAAGTAGTAGGAGAGCTGCCCGATGGTGCGGATCTGCCACCAGGCGAAGCCGCCGACCGCGACCCCGGTGGCGAGCACCACCACGAACAGGGCCTGCCCGGTCGCGGTCCGCCGCAGGCTCGGCGACAGGGCGGCCAGCGCGCCCAGCAGCAGACCGCCGATCATGATGGCCCGGTCCGCTCCGACGCTGGGGCCGCCGAGGTTGGAGGTGCTGGCGACATCGAGCTTGGAGAGCACGGACACCAGGCTGGGCAGGCCCGCGACGCCGAGCGCGACCGCGGCGGCCAGGGCGTAGCGCAGCCAGTGCGCGCGCCGGAACCGGCGGCGGTGGACCACCAGGGCGCCGACCACGGCGAGGCCGGCCACGGCGCCGAAGAGGTTGTAGACGTACGTGACGGTGATCAGGCCGAGCGCCGCGACGAGCAGGAACTCGACCGTCCCCATCGCGGGCCGCACCATGAAGGCCGCGAGCAGGGCCACCATCAGCAGGCCGACGACGGTGGAGTCGAAGCCGTGGATGACCAGATCGGTGTAGTTGCTGGAGAACACCAGCGCGGCGACCGTGCCGCACACCGCCGCCGTCCGCCAGCCCCGCAGGCGCGGGCCGCCGATCCAGCGGGCCGCCCAGACCAGGGCCGTGCCCAGCAGCGCGTACGCGGCCAGCACGTAGAGCAGGTAGCGGTTCATGGTGTCGAGCGGCGCGCCGAGGTCCGCGGCGGACCGCACCAACGAGTCGACCCAGGCGAGCAGGAAGTGGGTGCCCTGCGGGTAGACCGCTTCGGAGGGCGACATCATGTACGCCTTGGCGGCCTCCTGGTGCAGGAAGTTGTAGCCGCCGACGTGCTGGATGCCCACGAAGTACGAGAAGTGGTTGAGCCGGTCCTCGGCGGTGGTCAGGAACTCCAGGCGCCAGCCCGGCCCCTTGCCGATCAGCGGCTTGTACAGGTAGTGCCACATCACGTACGTGGTGCCGACCACCATCAGGTCGGAGGGCCGGAACCGCAGCGGCAGCCGCGGGACCCGGCGGCCGAGCCAGCCGGTGAGGACCACGACGGTGAAGAGTCCGCCCGAGGTCGGGATCGGGTCGATGCCCCAGGGCCAGAGCGAGAACAGCAGCCCGAGCACGAGCACGCCGCCGGCCACGACCAGGGCCGCGGCCACCAGCCGGTCGAGCAGCACGCCGCCGATCCGGAGCAGCGAGGCGACCGCCAGGACCAGCAGCGGCAGGACCAGGATCCCGAGGCCGAGCGAGATCAGTGCGGCGGGCAGCACCCAGCCGGCGGCCAGGGCGCCGGCCAGGACCGGAAGGCTGCGGGCCGGCCTGCGGGCCGGGGGGCGGGAGCCGGCCGCCAGGTCCTCGGGAGTGTCCTCCTCGACCGAGGAACGCGCGGCCATCATGGTGCGGAGTCTTTCCATCGAGACCCTGAATCCCATCCCCTGCGTCGGACAGTCCGTACGGCCGATGTCCCGCCGGTACGGAGCGATCCTAGTTGACCAAATGTTTTGCCAATGACAGAGGGCTTGACGAGGACCCAGGGGGTCCTCGTCAAGCCCTCCTCGACCGGGGTCGACAGGTCAGAGCATCAATTACTTGATGATCTTGGTGACCTGGCCGGCGCCGACGGTCCGGCCACCCTCACGGATGGCGAACTTCAGGCCCTCCTCCATGGCGATCGGCTGGATCAGCGCGACCGTCATGCCGGTGTTGTCGCCCGGCATGACCATCTCGGTGCCCTCGGGGAGGGTCACGACGCCGGTCACGTCCGTGGTACGGAAGTAGAACTGCGGGCGGTAGTTGTTGAAGAACGGGGTGTGACGGCCACCCTCGTCCTTCGACAGGATGTAGGACTGGGCCTCGAAGTCGGTGTGCGGCGTGACCGACCCCGGCTTGATGATGACCTGGCCGCGCTCGACGTCCTCGCGCTTGATGCCGCGGAGCAGCAGACCGACGTTCTCACCGGCCTGGCCCTCGTCGAGCAGCTTGCGGAACATCTCGATGCCGGTGACCGTGGTGGTGGTCTTCTCGGTCTTGATGCCGATGATGTCGACGGTCTCGTTGACCTTGAGGATGCCACGCTCGATACGACCGGTGACGACGGTGCCACGACCGGTGATCGTGAAGACGTCCTCGATCGGCATCAGGAACGGCTGGTCCACGGCGCGGGCCGGGGTGGGGATGTTCTCGTCGACGGCGTGCATCAGGCCGAGGAGCTTCTCGCCCCACTCGGCGTCGCCCTCGAGGGCCTTCAGCGCGGAGACGCGGACGACCGGCAGGTCGTCGCCCGGGAACTCGTACTCGGAGAGCAGCTCGCGGACCTCGAGCTCGACGAGCTCCAGGATCTCCTCGTCGTCCACCATGTCGGCCTTGTTCAGGGCGACAACGATGTAGGGGACGCCGACCTGGCGGGCCAGGAGGACGTGCTCCTTGGTCTGCGGCATCGGGCCGTCGGTGGCGGCGACCACCAGGATGGCGCCGTCCATCTGGGCGGCACCGGTGATCATGTTCTTGATGTAGTCCGCGTGACCCGGGCAGTCGACGTGGGCGTAGTGACGCGCCTCGGTCTGGTACTCGACGTGCGCGATGGAGATGGTGATACCGCGCTGCCGCTCCTCCGGCGCCTTGTCGATCTGGTCGAACGGCGTGAAGGGGTTGATCTCCGGGTACGCGTCGTGCAGCACCTTGGTAATGGCCGCGGTCAGCGTGGTCTTACCGTGGTCGATGTGACCGATGGTGCCGATGTTGACGTGGGGCTTCGTCCGCTCGAACTTCGCCTTCGCCACTGAGTCCTCCTGAGGACAGTTCTGTACGCCGTGGTGACGTCAGTTGGTCTTTGATGTTTTGTGTGGGCTGTCCGGAGGACACCCCGTGCCGTCCCACTGGGTGGGGGGCCGGAGGCCCCGGGAGGATCCGACCGGATCCTCCCGGGTTGCCTCCCAATAGCCTAAGGGGTGGCTGTTGTCCCGAAAGTCGGGACGTTACTCGCCCTTGGCCTTCGCGATGATGTCGTCCGCGACGTTCCTCGGAACCTCGGCGTACGAGTCGAACTGCATCGAGTAGCTCGCGCGACCAGAGGTCTTGCTGCGCAGGTCACCGACGTAGCCGAACATCTCGGAGAGGGGCACCAGCGCCGTGACGACGCGGGCACCGTGACGCTCATCCATGGACCGGATCTGGCCACGGCGAGAGTTGATGTCGCCGATCACGTCGCCCATGTAGTCCTCGGGCGTGGTGACCTCGACGGCCATCATCGGCTCCAGGAGGACCGGCTTGGCCTTCCGGGCGCCTTCCTTGAAGGCCATCGAGCCGGCGATCTTGAACGCGAGCTCGGACGAGTCGACGTCGTGCGCCGCACCGTCGAGCAGCTTCACGCGAACGCCCTGGAGCGGGTAGCCGGCGAGGATACCGAACTCCATGGCCTCCTGGCAGCCGGCGTCGACCGACGGGATGTACTCCCGCGGCACGCGGCCACCGGTGACCAGGTTGACGAACTCGTAGCCCTCGGCCTGCTCGAGCGGCTCGATCGCGATCTGCACCTTGGCGAACTGACCGGAGCCACCGGTCTGCTTCTTGTGGGTGTAGTCGATGCGCTCGACGGCCTGACGGATCGTCTCGCGGTACGCGACCTGCGGCTTGCCGACGTTGGCCTCGACCTTGAACTCACGGCGCATACGGTCGACGAGCACCTCGAGGTGCAGCTCGCCCATACCCGCGATGATGGTCTGGCCGGTCTCCTCGTCCGTGTTGACCTGGAAGGACGGGTCCTCCTCGGCGAGACGCTGGATGGCAACACCCAGCTTCTCCTGGTCACCCTTGGACTTGGGCTCGATCGCGACGCGGATGACCGGGGCCGGGAAGTCCATGGACTCCAGGATGACCGGGTTCTTCTCGTCGGACAGCGTCTCACCGGTGGTGGTCTGCTTCAGGCCCATGACGGCGATGATGTCGCCGGCGCCCACCGAGTCGATCTCCTCACGCTTGTTCGCGTGCATGCGGTAGATCTTGCCGATGCGCTCCTTCTTGCCCTTGACGGCGTTCAGCACCGAGGTGCCGGACTCCAGGCGGCCCGAGTAGACCCGGACGAAGGTGAGCTTGCCGAGGTGCGGGTCCGACATGATCTTGAACGCGAGCGCGGCGAGCGGCTCGTCGTCCGAGGCCTTGCGGGAGATCTTGACGGTGTCGTCGCCCGGCTTGGTGCCCTCGATGGACTCGATGTCCAGCGGGGACGGCAGGTACTTGACGACGGCGTCGAGCAGGGGCTGAACGCCCTTGTTCTTGAACGCGGTACCACAGAAGATCGGGGTGAAGTCCGAGTTCAGGGTGCCCTTGCGGATCGCGTCCTGCAGCAGCTCGACCGGGATGTCCTCGCCCTCGAGGGCGAGCTCCATGATCTCGTCGCTGACGTTCGAGACGGTGTCGATCAGCTGCTCGCGGTACTCGTCCGCCTGCTCCTGCAGCTCGGCCGGGATGTCGACGATGTCGTACATCTCGCCCTTGGCCGCCTCGGCGGACCAGACCAGCGCCTTCATGCGGACCAGGTCGACAACGCCCTGGAAGTCCGACTCGGCACCGATCGGCAGCTGCATGACCAGCGGGGTCGCGCCGAGGCGGTCCACGATGGTCTTGACGCAGAAGAAGAAGTTGGCGCCCGTGCGGTCCAGCTTGTTGATGAAGCAGATGCGCGGGACGCCGTAGCGGTCAGCCTGCCGCCACACGGTCTCGGACTGGGGCTCGACACCGGCGACACCGTCGAACACCGTCACGGCACCGTCGAGGACGCGGAGCGAACGCTCCACCTCGACGGTGAAGTCGACGTGACCCGGGGTGTCGATGATGTTGATGGTGTGGTCGGCATCGTCGACGGTCCAGTGACAGGTCGTCGCGGCCGACGTGATCGTGATGCCGCGCTCCTGCTCCTGCTCCATCCAGTCCATGGTGGCAGCGCCATCGTGGACCTCACCGATCTTGTACGACACGCCGGTGTAGAACAGGATCCGCTCGGTGGTGGTGGTCTTGCCCGCGTCGATGTGCGCCATGATCCCGATGTTGCGGACCTTGGCGAGGTCAAGGGAGGTTGCAGCCATGGTGGCTCGTTCTCTCTCTGTCTAGTGACGGGGTACGGACTACCAGCGGTAGTGCGCGAAGGCCTTGTTGGACTCGGCCATCTTGTGGGTGTCCTCGCGACGCTTCACGGAAGCGCCCAGGCCGTTGCTGGCGTCGAGGATCTCGTTCATCAGGCGCTCGGTCATGGTCTTCTCGCGACGGGCGCGCGAGTAGCCGACCATCCAGCGCAGCGCCAGGGTGCTGGCGCGGCCCGGGCGGACCTCGACCGGAACCTGGTAGGTCGCGCCACCGACACGGCGGGACTTGACCTCGAGGGCGGGCTTGACGTTCTCCAGCGCACGCTTCAGCGTGACGACCGGGTCGGCGCCGCTCTTCTCACGGACGCCCTCGAGGGCGCCGTAGACGATCCGCTCGGCGGTGGAGCGCTTGCCGTGCAGCAGGATCTTGTTGACCAGCTGGGTGACGACCGGGGAGCCGTAGACCGGGTCGATGATGACCGGGCGCTTCGGGGCGGGGCCCTTACGAGGCATTCTTACTTCTCCTTCTTGGCGCCGTAGCGGCTGCGAGCCTGCTTGCGGTTCTTGACACCCTGGGTGTCGAGCGAACCGCGGATGATCTTGTAGCGGACACCAGGAAGGTCCTTCACACGACCACCGCGCACCAGCACGATGGAGTGCTCCTGCAGGTTGTGGCCCTCGCCCGGGATGTAAGCGGTGACCTCGATCCCGCTGGTGAGGCGCACACGGGCGACCTTACGAAGGGCCGAGTTCGGCTTCTTCGGGGTGGTCGTGTACACACGCGTGCAGACCCCACGGCGCTGCGGGGAACCCTTCAGCGCGGGAGTCTTGTTCTTCTCGACCTTGTCCTGCCGGCCCTTTCGGACCAGCTGCTGGATCGTAGGCACCGTTTCTCCGTTTTCTGTGTGCCAAGGCTTGGTGGAACTAACCTGCGGTGTTCCCTCGCACACGGCCCCGTGGTTCGACCCACGCGGTCGGGTGTGTTGGGTTTTTTCCGGCACGGAATCCCGTGGGCTGATGTACAGCGACGGCGCTCTACGCGCGGCGCGCCGTAAAAGGCGCTCCGGCTCGGCGCGGCGACCGGTGTGCATGCACGCACAAGGACCCGGGGACACCCCAGGCACAAGGTCAGAGCGTACCTAGCGCATCGGGCTCGGTCAAAACAAATGGAACATCGCAGGTCATGGCCGTGGCGCCGGGGTCCCCGACACCACGGCCGATGCTTATAGCACACTCCCTCACGGCGTGCCGCGCAACTCGTCCCGCGCTCAGCCGACCGGAGTCATCGGGCGGTGACCCACCGGACGCACCGACCGCTCCCCGTCCGCCGGGGGCCGCGGGGTCGCCGGCGGGGTCGGCGCCCGGTCGCCGGCCAGGGCGATCACGGCCAGGCCGGTCGCGCCGATGCCGTAGACCAGCAGCCAGAGCAGCCAGGTGCCCGGCGGCGACCAGTGCGCGGGGTGGATGAAGAACGAGCCGCCGGTGCCGACGGCGTTGCGGCGCAGCGTCCAGAGGAAGGCCGAGACGTTCGCCACGGTCAGCGTCAGCGCCATCCAGCCGATCAGCCGCCGCCACGGCAGCCCGCCGGAAGGCACCCGCAGGGCTGCCACGGCCGCCGCCGTCATCGGCAGGCCGACCATGAAGGGCAGCAGGTAGCGGCCCTGCCAGACCATGCCGAGCTTGCTCGCCTGGATCGACTGGGCGGCCACCGGCACCGCGATCAGCGCGACCATGACGGCGATCACCACGAGGGCCTGGCGCGGACGGCCGAAGCAGAGCGCCAGCAGGATCAGCAGGATGATCGCGGCCGGCCAGAGCAGCCAGGTGATCGCCGGGGCCGGGGTGTCCAGCCAGCCGAAGTCGCCGATCATCTGGTGGATGAAGATCAGCGAGTGGTCGAAGGTCAGCCGCGCGGCATTCAGCGGGGTGAACCAGTCCGGGATCTCGATCACCGAGTTGTCCGGGTGCGCCATCGACCAGGCCATGGCGACGCCGGTGCTCGCCGCGAGGGCCGCCGCGCACACCCAGGTCGCCCTCGTCCGCACCACCATGCGGATGGCGGAGCGCTGGGTCAGCAGCAGCGCGCAGGCGACCGCGCCGGCGAACCAGACCAGGCCCAGCGGGCGGATGTTGATCAGCACCAGGCCGCCGACCCCCAGCCTCAGCAGCCGGCGGTTCAGCAGGACGCGGTCGGGCGCCATGAACATCGGCAGCGCGGCGCTCCAGACCAGGACGCCGGCGGCGATCTCGGGACCGCTGGGGTTCACCACCCCGCCCATGTAGAGAGTCGTCGGCGTCAGGGCGGCGAGCAGCCCCGCGATCACGATTCCCCGCCGGCGCCACTCGGCGGCCGCGACCACGGCGCTGGCCAGCAGCGCGGCGCAGAACACCGCGGAGGCCAGTCGCATCAGGTACAGCCCGGGCTCGCCGGAGACGATCCGGCTCGGCCAGCCGACCAGGGTGTAGTACAGCGGGTTGTAGCGACCGGCCGCGGTGGTCACCTCGACGATCTTCTCCGAGGTGCCCAGCGCCGGGGCGCAGTCGGCCGACTGCCACTGCTGGAAGGCGTAGCAGGTGTGACGGGTGGACAGCTCGCGGTACCACTCGGGCAGCTGGACGCCGGTCTCGGCGAACTGGCCGTCCATGCCGGCGACCTGGTGCTTGACCATCACCTCGGTGCCGTTGAGCTGCCCGCGGGCGACCGCGGCGGCCCGCACCAGGTGCGCGTACTCGTCCGGCGAGCCGCCCATCGGGGTGGACACCGACCAGGCCGAACCGAGGAGGACGAACAGGAGGAACGAGATCCCCCACAGCCGTCGCGGGGAGTTCACCAGGCGGTCGGCTATCCGCTTGAAGGTCTTCGTCATCGGTCGGTTGGGATTAGGAGTCACTGCCGTCTCTTCGTGTCAGCATCGAGCCCGTCACCGGACTTTCTCCCTGGCGGCACTGTCACCGCCCGTCGAGGTCCTTCGAGCAGGTACCGGCGGGAATGAGATCGCGTCTCATGGAACCGCCCCGGGCACGAGGTCCGGGGCAGCCTTCCCGGCATCCTAAGGCTTGGTCCCCACGGCGGTTCACCCGGACCTTCACCTACCCGTCACACCTGGCCGGAGGGGTCGCCCGGTCCGTCGCGGCACCCCCGGGCCGGCCGCGTCAGCCGAAGACGGCCACCGTCATCATGATCGTCGCCCAGAAGGCGATCGACAGCCAGCCGAAGACGATCCCGGTGACGGCCATCCCGTCGCCGTCCTCGTTCCGCTCGGCCACCTGCCGGCGTCCGATGTGACCGGTGATCACGGCCGGCACCCCCAGCAGGCCGCCGGTCGGCACGCAGAGCAGGCCGAGGACCAGCGAGGTGACCGCCACGGCGTTGGTCCGCCGCTGCGGCGGCGGGGCCAGGAAGGTCGGCGGCACCGGGACCAGGACCGGTCCGGCCTGCGCCACCGTCATCTGCGGGGCGACCATCGGCCCGGCCGGCAGGTCGGCGACGAGCCGGGCGAGCTGGCCGTAGGTCTGCGCGGTGCTGGCCGCCTCGAAGCGCTCGCCGTACTCGGCGGCGCTGAGCCGGCCCTCGGCGAACGCGGCCTTCAGCACGTCCACCGTGCGCTCGCGGTCCGCGGTCGCCGCCCGCATCGCCGACTGAGGCATCGCGACCTGCGGCATCGCGGCCTGGGGCACGGCGGCCGGCGGCATCACGGGGTACGGCATCGGGGGCGGGCCCGGAACCGGCGGCCGGGCCGCCCCGAACTCCTGCTCACCCCACGGCTGAACGGCCATCCGCCACCTCCCGTTACCCCCGCGCGACCACGGAGTCCCCCCGTACGTCGGACTCTCATAGTGCAGGACGAACGGGGGCTCCGAGTAGTTGCCGATTCTCCCGATCCGGTACACCTCCGGTTCCGCCGGTCCTCCCGCGCCGCACCGTTCACCCGTTTGGTCCCGACACACCTGGGGCATCGCCACAGGAGACAGGCCGGGCCGGGCGGTGGCAGGCTGTCGTCGGGCCCGTTTCGATCATGGAACGACCATCGGCCCGACCGCTCCGACCACCAGCAGAGAGAGCCGCCATGCAGGCCTCGGCGCCGCCGCCGTCCCCCGACCCGACCACCCCCGTGCCCCCGGCCGTGCCCTCCGCCGTGTCCATCCAGGGCCTGTGGAAGCACTTCGGGAGCCAGGCCGCCGTCGCCGGGCTCAGCCTGGAGCTGCCGACCGGGGCGTTCATCGGACTGGTCGGCCCGAACGGCGCCGGCAAGACCACCACGCTGTCGATGGTCACCGGCCTGCTCCGGCCCGACCAGGGGACCGTGCTCATCCACGGCGCCGACGTCTGGGCCGACCCGGTCACCGCCAAGGCCCGGATCGGCATCCTGCCCGAGGGCCTGCGCATGTTCGAGCGGCTCAGCGGCCGCGAGCTGCTCCAGTACAACGGCCGGCTGCGCGGACTGCCGGGCGCCGAGGTCGACCGCCGCGCCGAGGAGCTGCTCGCCGTCCTCGACCTCGCCGACCACGCCGACAAGCTGGTCGCCGACTACTCCACCGGCATGCGCAAGAAGATCGGCCTCGCCGCCGCCCTGCTGCACAACCCGGACGTGCTCTTCCTCGACGAGCCGTTCGAGGGCGTCGACCCGGTCTCCGCCCAGACCATCCGCGGTGTGCTCAAGCGGTACGCGGCGGCCGGCTCCACCGTCGTCTTCTCCAGCCATGTGATGGAGCTGGTCGAGCAGCTCTGCGACTGGGTCGCCGTCATCAGCGCCGGCCGGGTCATCGCCCAGGGCCCGCTCGACGCCGTCCGCGGCGGGCGCAGCCTGCACGAGGCGTTCCTGGACCTGATCGGCGTCCGCGAGGACGACGGCCGCTCGCTCGACTGGCTCGGCGGGGGCGAGCGGTGAGCTCCTCCCCCGCCCCGCTCCCGGCCCCGGCGCCGCTCCCGGCTGCCGCCCCGCTCCCGACGTCCGGGATCCCGGACGACCGGACGGTCGTCCGCACCCTGGTCTCGCTCAAGCTCCGGCTGCTGCGCAACGGACTGCGCCGCAGCCGCGGCCGCGCCGCCCTCTACGTGCTCGGCGCCGCCGTCGGCCTGCTGTTCGCGACCGGCATCGCCCTGCTGCTGACGATCCTCCACGACCACGTCGAGCACGGCGCCGCCGGTGACGCGGGCGTCGTCCTGGCCGGCGCGCTCACCCTCGGCTGGGCCGCGATCCCGCTGTTCCTCTTCACCAGCGACGAGAGCGCCGATCCCACCCGGCTCACCATGCTGCCGCTGCGGCCCGGACCGCTGCTGCGCGGCTCGGTGCTGGCCGCGCTGCTCGGCCCCGGACCGCTGATCAGCCTGGTGCTGCTCACCGGCGCCGCGCTGTCCGGCGCGCACGGCGCCGCCTCGGCGGTGGCCGGCGCGGTCGGGGTGCCGCTCGCGGTGCTCACCGTGGTGACGCTCTCCCGCGCGGTCGCCGCCGGCAACGCCCGGCTGCTGTCCAGCCGGCGCGGCAAGGACTTCGCCGTCTTCGGCGGCCTGCTCTTCGCGCTGCTGGCGCAGCTCGCCAACCTCGGCTCGCAGAGCGTCTTCGGCAAGGCCGGCGAGAACGGCGCCGACCTCGGCCCGCTGGCCCCCTTCGCCGCCGTGCTGCGCTGGATCCCGCCGGTGAGCGCCGTCGACGCGACCCGCACCGCGGGCGAGGGCCGGTGGCCGCTCGCGCTGCTCCAGCTCGCCGCGACCGCCGCGCTGCTCGCCCTGCTGCTGCGGTGGTGGCGCGCCAGCCTGCAGCAGCTGATGGTCACCGCGGACGCCTCGACGGTGGAGGTCGTCCGCGGCGTGCAGCGGGCGCGGCGCGGCCCGCGCTTCCTGCCGGAGGGCCGGACCGGCGCGGTGATGCAGCGCCACCTGCGCTACGCCTGGCGCGAGCCGCGGGCCAAGGCCGCCGTCTTCACCAGCATCGGGATGACGCTGGTGATCTGCGTGCTGTCGATCGTCCAGGGCTGGTCGACGGTCTACCTGGTGGCGATGACCGGGATGTTCCTCGGGCTGCAGATGCTCAACCTGTTCGGCATGGACGGCTCCGCGTTCTGGATGGTCGCGGCCACCCTGCTCACCCCGGCGGACGCCCGGGACGAGCTGCGCGGGCGGGCGTACGCCGTCCTCTCCTACGCCGTCCCGGTCACCCTGGTGCTCGCCCTGGTGCTGGCCGCCGCCACCGGCGACTGGTCCGGGCTGCCGGCCGCCGTCGGCGTCGCGTTCGCCCTGCTCGGCAGCGGCCTCGCGATCGGCGCCGTGCTCAGCGTGCTCGCGCCGTACACCATGCCCGCCGACAACAACCCGATGCGCAACGCCGCCCCGGGCCAGGGCGGGCTGGTGATGCTGAACAGCTTCGGCTCGATGTTCGGCAGCGCCCTCGTCGCCGCCCCGGTCGTCGGCTACCTGGTCTGGGCCCTCGCCACCGGCGCCGCCACCTGGCCGCTGCTGCTCGCCGGCCCCCTCTACGGCGCCGCCGTCGCCGCCCTCGGGCTGCGCCTCGCCGCCGGGCGGCTGCTGGAGCGCCTCCCGGAGATCCTCGCCAAGGCCGTCGAACGCTGACCCCGCCGGCGGCGGGGTGCCGGACCCGCGGAATCCGCCGGAGCCCGGCACCCGGCACCCCTGCCCCGGGCGGATTTTCGGTGGCGGGCGGTCGGCGGGGACCGTAGCGTCCCGGCCATGAACGCCAAGCGCCCGCTGATCGCCGTACTCACCGGCGCCGGGATCTCCACCGACTCCGGCATCCCCGACTACCGCGGCCCGAACGGCCTGTGGCAGCGCGACCCGGGCGCGCAGCGGCTGGTCACCGTCGGCCCGTACCTGTCCGATCCGGAGGTCCGCCGCGAGGCGTGGCGGATGCGGGCCGCGACCGGCGCGCTCGCCGCCGAGCCGAACGCCGGGCACCGGGCGCTGGTGGCGCTGGAGCGGTCCGGGCTGCCGCTGCGGATCCTCACCCAGAACGTCGACGGACTGCACCAGCGGGCCGGGCAGACCCCGCGCAAGGTGCTCGAACTCCACGGCACCGCAAGGGAAGTGCAGTGCGTGGACTGCCGCGCGACCGGCCCGATGGAAGAGGCCCTGGAGCGGGTCGCGGCGGGCGAGCCGGATCCGGCCTGCCGGGCCTGCGGCGGGATCCTGCGCCCGCGCACCGTGATGTTCGGCGAGCAGCTGGACACCGAGGTGCTCCGGCAGGCGGAGGCGATCAGCACGGCCTGCGAGCTGTTCATCGCCGTCGGCACCAGCCTGAAGGTCTACCCGGTGGCCGCGCTGCCGTACGACGCGGTGCGGGCCGGCGCCCGGCTGATCGTGGTGAACGGCGAGCCGACGCCGCTCGACGAGGCCGCCGAGGAGGTCGTCCGGGAGCCGATCTCGACCGCCCTGCCGGCCCTCGTGGAACGGCTGGTCGCCCGGGTCGGCTGACCGCCCGCGCACGCCGGGCGCGGCGCCGGAAAGGGTCGCGACCTTTCCGAACTGCCAAGTCCCGGTGGCCTGTTCTGCGCTACGCTGCCGCGCGGAGCGGCGTGGTCGGTTTCCGGCCACGGGGGGAGGCCGCGCGGGCGGGGCACGCCCGCGCGCCGCACCGGGGCACGGGCGTGCCCGCTCCGCGGCGGCGCGTACGAAGGAGCCCTCATGACCCCAGGCCAGCTGCTGGACCGCACCGCACTCGGGGGCGAACTGCGGGCGCTGGCCGACCGCCCCGGACTGGCGCACCGTCAGGAGGAGCTCCGCGAACTGGGTCTGGCGCTCTCCGGGGCCGGCGACCTGGACCGCTGGACCGAACTCGACCTGGTGCACAGCTTCGTCCGGCCGGAGAGCGTACGGGCCGCGGTCCGGCCCCGGCCCGCGCCGAGGTTCTGGTCCTGGGCCGAAGTGGCGCTCGGCGGGCTGGTGTTCGTCCCCCTGCTGGTCACCTGGGGCGGCCTGATGCAGGCCAGCAGCGCCTACCGGGCACTGATCGGCGCGGACCCCCGGCAGGCCGCGCGGCCCTTCCTCCAGCTCTGGCAGACCGGCTTCGAGGGCCGGCTGCCCGGCTGGGCCGGCTTCGGCGACATCGCGCGGTCCGCGACCGTGTTCATCGCGCTGCTGCTGGCCCTGTCCGTCGCGCACGGCCTGCGCCGGGCGGGCACCGAGCGCCGCGAGGCGGCGGCCGAGGCCGAGGCGGAGGACCTGCTGGCGGAGCTGGCGCCGCTGCTCACCCGGGCCCAGCTGGTGCTGAACGAGCGCCGCCGTTCGACGCCGCAGCGCTTCGCGGCCGAGCTCACCGGCGCGGCGGAGACCCTGGAACGGCTCGCCCGGCAGGCCGCCGACACCCAGCGCGAGCTGAGCGCGGCGGCGCTGGCCGTCGAACGCTCGGTCGCCGGGGCCGAGCAGCGGCTGGCCGAGGCGGGCGAGGCGGTGGACCCGCTGCGCCGGGCTGTCGACGGCGTGGAGAAGGCGGTCGACGGCATCGGCCGGGCCGTCGACGGCGTCGGCCGGGCGGTGAAGGACAGCGGGGACCGGCTCGCCGAGACCGTCCGGGACGGCGCGGCGGCCACCGACAGCCTGGTCCACCGGAGCGGCAGGCAGGCCGCCGACGCGGTCGACCTGGTCCGGCAGGCCACCGACCGGGTCGGCACCGGACTCGTGGACGCCGGGGAGCGGGTGGAGGACGCGGTGCGGGACCTCGCGGTCGCCCAGCGCGGCTTCACCACCGGCGCGGAGACCGTCGCGGACGTCGGCGGGCAGGTGCTGGAGCGGCTCGACGGCCTGGCGCGGGAGGTCGTGGCGATGGCGGACCGGGTCGCCGCCGCGGCCTCGGCGGCGACCGCGGCGGCGGCCCGGCTGGACGCGGCGGCCGACCGGCGGAGCGACGGGTCCCCGGGGATCGTGATGGTGAAGACCTCCGCCGGCCCAGGACCCGACGAGGGCGCCGCCCGCTCCCGGGGCACCGCCGCCGCCGGCGGTACGGGCGGCAGTACGGCCGGCGACCTGGACGACCGGACGCTGCTGGAGCTGGACGAGGTGCCGGTGCACGGGCAGGGCCGATGAGGGGCCGGTTCCGGACCGCGCGGCCCGGCCTCCGCGGCACCCACCTGGTCGGCTGGCTGTTCGCCGACATGCTGCTGGTGCTCGCCCTGGTCGCGATGGGCGACCAGGGCGACCCGGTGGCCGCCGAACGGGCCGCCGCGACGCCCACCGCCACCCCGAGCGCGAGCGCCACCGCGAGCGCCGCGCCGCTCCCCGCCCCCACCCCGACCGGGCCGCGCGGGGTCGAGCACGACCCGGTCACCGTCGACGTGACCGGGGACGCCGCGGACACGGCGGGCCTGGCCGCGCAGATCCGCACCGCCACCGAGCCGTACGCCGGACGGCAGGCCGCCGTGGTCCTCACCTTCGGCAGCAACCGCGACCCGGGCGCCGGCCAGGCCTACGCCCACACCGTCAACGGCCTGCTGGCGCAAGCCCGTCCGGAGATGTTCCGGGGCACCACCGCCCGGGACTTCATCTCGCTCGCGGACAACCCCCGGCACGCCTCGCTGGAGATCTACTTCTACACCGGCTGACCGCCACAGCGGCCGACCGCCGACGCCCTGCCGTTCGAAGGAGAAGTGCAGTGCAGATCCTCCCGTTCTACGCCGTCTGCGACGAGTCCTCGTCCATGACCCTGTACATCGACACCCTCAACAAGGCGCTGTTCGAGCTCCACCAGGAGATCAGCACCAACCCGACCGTCGCCGACAAGACCCGGTTCGGGCTGATCGGCTTCTCCACCGACGCCCACGAACTCCAGCCGCTGGTCGACCTGAGCGACCTCGAGGAGCTGCCGGCCCTGGAGGCCTCCGGCCTGACGTCCTTCGGCAGAGTCTTCGACCTGCTCGGCCGGGCGATCGAGCGGGACGTGAAGGAGCTGAAGGCGGAGGGCCACGACGTCTACCGTCCGGTGGTCTTCTTCCTCTCCGACGGCGAGCCGACCGACACCGACTGGGAGCAGCCCTACCAGGACCTGCTCGCCGCCGCGTTCCGGCCGCACATCATCGCCTTCGGCATCGGCCAGGCCGACCGGGCGGTGATCGCGCAGGTCGCGACCTTCAAGGCCTTCATGCAGGAGGACGGGAACGCCGATGTGGCGCCCGCGCTGCGGGAGTTCGCGGCCAGCCTGACCCGGTCGATCGTGCGCTCGGTGAGCGGGGCGACCGCCGCCGGCACCGGGATGAGCCTCCAGGTCGACGACCAGGTGTCCGGCTTCACCGCCGTCTCGCTCGACAAGCTCTGAGCCGGGCCGCCGGATGAATCCGCACGAGAGTCCGGCGCCGGGCGGCCAGGTGCCCGAGCCCGGGCCGGAACACGCGCCGACCCGCAAGAACGACCCGATCGAGGTCGCCGCCTCGGTCTACGAGGACTGGGACCTCAAGCCGCCGGGCCCCACGCCCGCGCCCACCGACGCCGTCGTGGGGCCCGTCGTCACCCCCGGGCGGGTGACGCCCGAGGACTTCCTGCCGCGGCCGATCGGCCAGGGCCCGGCAGCGGTCCGCGGGCCCTGGGCGGACCCGGTGTCGCCGCTCGGCGGCCCGGTCGAACCGGCCGCCGCCGCACCCCCGGCCGCACCTCCGGCCGGGACGGCCGCGCCCACCGGGAGCGCGCCCACCGGCGCCGACCCGGTCGTACGGCCGCCCTCGTTCCGCACCCCGGGACCGCTCGCCCACGTCGGCCGCAAGGCCCCCGCCTATCCCGCCGAACCGACCGACATCCCCACCGTCCGCGGCGGCGACCTCTACGGCGTCCTGCTGCCCGACACCGTCGTGGACGGCGGCCGGTTCGGCCGGGTCACCGTCCGGGCCGCCTCCGTCCGCGGCGACTCGCACCGCTACGCGGCCGAGTGCCGGCAGGACGCCGCCCTGGTCGTCCGGGCCGGCGGACTGCTGCTCGTCGCGGTCGCCGACGGCGTCGGCTCCCAGCCGCACTCCCACCACGGCTCCAACGGCATCGTCCGGCTGCTGGCCAAGCAGGTCCTGCCGCGGGCGGACACCCTGCTGGACCTGCTGCGGACCGGCGCCGCGGCGGACTTCACCGCCCTGACGAGCCGGCTCGTCGCCGCCGCGGCCGAGGAACTCGCGCAGGAGGCCGAACGGTTCGGACATCCGCCGAAGACCTGGTCGACCACCCTCCGGGCGCTGCTGGTACCGGCCGACCCGGAGGTCCCGACCCGGGGCTTCCTCGCGGTCGGCGACGGCGGACTGCTGCGCCTGCGCGAGGGCGGCTGGGAGAACCTGGACGCCGACGGGGACGGCGGCGACGGCGACGGCGCGGGCACCCTGATCAGCACCCGGACGGACTGCCTGCCTGAGGCGTACGAGCTCGTCCGGACCGCGCTGATCACCGACACCCGCCCCGGTGACGTGCTGGTGCTCTGCACCGACGGGCTGGCCCTCCCCCTGGTCAAGGAGCCCGAACTGCGGGAGTTCCTCGGCGGGCGCTGGGGCCGCGAGGTGCCCGGCCTGGCCGAGTTCCTCTGGCAGGCCCAGGTCCGGGTGCGCAGCTACGACGACGACCGCTCGGTCGTCTGCCTCTGGGAGGCGCCGGCATGACCGCCCCGGACATCGCCGGCGCGCTGGCCGGCGGCGCTGACCTCGGCCTCGCCCTGCTGCCCGCCGGCCCCGAGGCCGGCCGGGGCGGCCAGGGCCTGGTGCGGCGGCTGGACGGCGTCCCGGGCGTGCTGTTCAAGCGCTACCTGGAGCCCGGGCGGGTGCACGGCCCGGCCCTGGCCGAGCTGGTCGCGCTGCGGCTCGGCCTGCCCCCGGACGACCGGGACCGACTGGACGCGCAGACCGCCTGGCCGCTCTGCCGGGTGGTCGACGGCCCGCGCTGCGTCGGCTTCCTGATGCGCGAGGCACCCGCCTCGATGACCTGGCGGACGGCCTCCGGCGGGTCCAGGCTCACCGAGGCGCAGTACCTGCTCTACCCGGAGAAGCCCGCCACCCAGGGCGTCGTCCGCCCGGACCCGGAGCAGCGGCTCGCCCTGGTGCTGGAACTGCTGGGGCTGATCGACCGGCTGCACCGCCTGGGGCTGGTGATCGGCGACCTCTCGCACGCCAATGTGCTCTGGTCGGTGCGGCCCGGACCGGCGGTGCACCTGCTGGACTGCGACGGCATCCGCCGGGTCGGGGCGGCGCCGGTGCTGGAGCAGGCCGACACCCCCAACTGGTCCGACCCGCTCTCCCCGCACGGCAGCGCCGCCTCGGTGGACAGCGACCGCTACAAGGCGGCCCTGCTGATCGGCCGGATCCTGGCCCAGGACCCGTACCTGGCGCCGGGAGCGCCGTTCGATCCGCTGCCCGGGGTGCTGACGGAACGGCAGCTGGGCCTGGCCCGCCGGGTCTGGGAACAGGCCGGCGGACCGTACGGGAGCCGGCCGGACCCGACCGCCTGGCTGCTGGCGCTCGGCGGCCGGGGCAGCATCCCGCTCGCCCCGGCCGGTACTCCGGTGCCGCGGCCGTCCCGGCCGGTCGACGCGCGGCTGTTCGACGGCCGGGCGCCCCGGGGCAGCATCCGGCTGCGGCGGCCGGACTGACGGCAGGTCCTCCGCCCCTGGGGGCCGGACGGAGCGCGTGCGTACGATGATCCTTCCGGCTCCCCCTCACGGCCTGGAGTGATCGACCGATGACGACGACGGTGAAGTTCGACCCCTGGTCCGCGGCGTTCGTGGCCCACCCCTACGACGCGTACGCCGAACTGCGCGCCCAGGGTCCGGCGACGTACTTCGAAGCCACCGACCAGTGGCTGGTCCCGCGCTACGCCGACGTCGGCGCACTGCTGCGGGACCGCCGCCTCGGCCGCACCTACACCCACCGGTTCAGCCACCAGGAGTTCGGCCGGCCCGAACCCGACCCGGCGCACGAGCCGTTCCACACCCTCAACGACAACGGCCTGCTCGACCTGGAGGCCCCGGACCACACCCGGATCCGCCGCCTGGTCTCCAAGGCCTTCACCCCGCGCATGGTCGAGGGCCTGCGCCCGACCGTGCGACGCCTGGCCGGCGAACTCGTCGACGACCTGCTCGCGGCCGGCGGCGGCGACCTGATCGCCGCCGTCGCCGAGCCGCTGCCGGTCGCGGTGATCGCGGAGATGCTCGGCGTCCCGGAGTCCGACCGGCACCTGCTGCGCCCCTGGTCCGCCGACATCACCGGGATGTTCGAACTCAACCCGACCGAGGAGACCGCCCGCCGGGCCGTCACCGCGAGCACCGAGTTCTCCGACTACCTCCGCGCCCTGATCCGCGACCGCCGCACCGCCCCCGGCACCGACCTGATCAGCGCGCTGATCCAGGCCCAGGAGGGCTCCGACGCGCTCACCGAGCAGGAGATGGTCTCCACCTGCGTCCTGCTGCTCAACGCCGGCCACGAGGCCACCGTCAACACCACCGGCAACGGCTGGTGGGCGCTGTTCCGCAACCCCGCCGAACTCGCCCGGCTGCGCGCCGACGTGGACGGGCTGCTGCCCACCGCCGTCGAGGAGCTGATGCGCTGGGACACCCCGCTGCAGATGTTCGAGCGCTGGGTGCTGGAGGACATCGAGATCGGCGGCGTGACCGTCCCCCGCGGCGCCGAGATCGCCCTGCTCTTCGGCTCCGCCAACCGCGACCCCGAGCGCTTCGCCGCCCCCGACCGCCTCGACCTCGGCCGCACCGACAACCCGCACATCACCTTCGGCGCCGGAATCCACTTCTGTCTCGGCGCCCCCCTTGCCAGACTGGAGCTCACCGAGTCCTACGGCACCCTGCTCCGCCGCGCCCCGGACCTGCGCCTGGTCCGCGAGCCCGAGTGGCGCCCGGGCTACGTGATCCGCGGGCTGGAGGAACTGCTGGTCGAGGTGTGACGGAAGAGGGATCCGGTGCGCTCCGGGACCGACCGCCGCTCATCGAGCCCCCCGGTCGGTCCGGTCGTCCCACTGTTCGCGCGACGGCGAACGATCATGGCGCTGCGGCCCTCCCGGCGGGAACCGGGTCCGGGTGGGCCGCGTCGAACCGGCACCGAGGCGCGGGCACCGGCCCGTGCCAGGACCCAGGGGCGAGGTCAGCCATGTCCGCCACGACCGTCCGCACCCGCCGCCCGGCGGTGCTCCTGCTCTGCTGCGCGGCCCTGCTCACCGCCTGCGGCTCCACCGGCGGCGGGACCGGGGTGGTCCGGGCCGAACCCGCCTCGCTGCCACCCGCGGACCCGGCGGCGGTCGCCGCCACCGCGACGGCGACCGCCGCGTTCGGGCTCGACCTGTTGCACACCCTCACCGCGGATCCCGGCGCGGCCGACCGCAATCTGGTGCTGTCGCCGTCCGGCCTGGCGACCGTCCTCGCGATGGTGCTGCCCGGGGCCCGGGGCGCCACCGCCGAGCAGTTGGCCAAGGCCCTGCACACCGGGCTCTCCCCCGAGCAGTACGCGCTCGCCACCGGCGCCCTGAACCGCGCCGCCGCGCCGGGCGGCAAGGGCGGGGCCGTCCTGCGGCGCTCCGACGACCTCTGGGCCCAGCGCGACTTCCCGCTCGACCCGCACTACCTCGGGGTGCTGGCCGCCGGCTTCGGCACCGGTGTGCGCACCGCCGACTTCCGCAAGGACCCGGAGGGGGCCAGGAAGGCCGTCAACGGCGTCGTCGAGAAGGCCACCGAGGGCCGGATCAAGGACCTCTTCGCCGAGGGGCAGATCAATCCGGACACCCGGCTCGCGCTCACCGACGCGCTGTACCTCAAGGCCGACTGGGCCCGCCCGTTCAAGGCCGGGCGGACCACCGGCCTGCCGTTCCACCGCCTCGACGGCTCCGAGGCGCTGGTGCCGACCATGGCCGGCAACGAGTCGCTGCGCTACGCCGAGGGCTCCGGCGGCATCCTCGGCGAGCCCTGGCAGGCCGTCGAACTCCCCTACGCGGGAAGCACCCTGGCGATGGACCTGATCGTGCCCGCGCAGGGCGGCTTCACGGCGTTCCGCCAGGGGCTGGACCAGGCGCAGCTGGACCTCGTGCTGGGCGCGCTCGCCGAGCGGACGGTCGACCTCACCCTGCCGAAGTTCCGCTTCGGCAGCGGGGGCGAGCTCTCGCCCGTGCTGAAGGCCCTCGGCGTCACCGCCGCGTTCGAGGACGCCGACCTCTCCGGCATCCCGGGGCCGGGCGCCGCCGAGCAGCTCCGGATCGGCCCGGTGGTGCAGAAGGCCACCGTCCAGGTCGACGAGCAGGGCACGGTCGCGGCGGCCGGCAGCGGCGTCGGGGTGGAGGCGGTGGGCGCGCCGGCGCCGCGGGACCCGGCCCGGCTGCACATCGACCGGCCGTTCCTGTTCCTGGTCCGGGACACCGCGACCGGGCTGCCGCTCTTCCTCGGCCAGGTCACCGACCCCGCGGCATAGCGGACGGACGGGCGAACGAACGGTCAGACCGGGTAGCGGTCCCCGAGCGCCGGATGGCCCGGCTCCCGGCTGCCGAACAGCACCAGCAGGTCGTCCGCCGTCCGCAGCAGCGTCTCCCGGCCCTCCACCGCCTCGGTCCAGTCGGCCGGCAGCCCCGAGGCGCCGTACGCGGCGCCGACCAGATTGCCGCAGACCGCGCCGGTCGAGTCGCTGTCCCCGGAGTGGTTCACCGACAGCAGCAGCGCCGCCCGGGCCGGCTCGGCGCCTTCGGCCCCCGCCAGCAGGCAGTACACCGCGATCGCCAGGCACTCCTCGGCGATCCAGCCGAGGCCGACCCGCTCCACCGCCTCCGCCGACGGCCCGGACTCCTGGGCCACCCGCACCGCCCGGGCCAGCGCCTGCACGGTCTCCTTCGAAGCCGGCCACTCCCGGGTCTGCTCCACCGTCTCGCCGACCGCCGCCCAGGGCTCCGTCCCGGCCGCCAGCCGCTCCACCAGCGCCGCGAAGGCGCCCGCCGCGAGGTAGCCGGTCGGGTGCCCGTGGGTCAGCTGCGCGCACTGCGCGGCCAGCCCGAACGCCTGCTCCACCCCCAGCCGCCCGAGACCGAACGGGGCCGAGCGCATCACCGTGCCGCAGCCCTTGGAGTGCGCGTTGATCGGTCCCGGCTGCCCCAGCGCCACCGGCGCCTCGAACACCGGGTGGTACTGCACCCCGGTCAGGCAGGCGTTGCCGGGCGCCCGCCGCGCGTACAGGAACGGCTCGCGCAGCAGCCAGCCGTCGTACGGGTGGGGCAGCGGCTTGCGGTCGGGTGCGCCCTGCTGCTGGGTGAGCAGCCACCGCCGGTACGCGCCGTGCACGGCCTCCGGCACCGAACCACCGCCGCCGGACCAGCCCCGGACGAAGCCGCGGATCAGGCCCTCGGCGGTGAAGAGCGTCATCTGGGTGTCGTCGGTGACCTCGGCGACCAGCCCGCCGCCCGGCAGGCCGGTCACCCCGTCCGGCCCGAAGCGCTCCCGGATCTGGTCCAGCCGCTGGAACTCCACCGGCCAGCCCAGCGCGTCGCCGACCGCCCCGCCGAGCAGGGCGCCGCGCACCCGGTCCCGGTAGCCGGTCTCCGTAGTCGTGTTCACACTGCCCGCCCCTCGTCGGTCCCCGTGCCCTGTTGTACCAGGCGCCCCGGTCCCGGCCGAGGCTCCCCGCCGGGCGAACCGCCCCGGGGTCGGCCGCGGGGGCGGCCCGGGGTCAGCCGCGGATCTCCCCCGAACGGCCGCGCAGGGACGCCCGGTCCGCCGCCGCCCGGCCCGCCGCCCAGCCCTCGCCGTCGCTCACCCGCACCCGCTGCGACACCAGCTTGGGGAACATCCGGCCGACCTCGTGGTCCACCGCCTCGGTGCGCGCCTTCAGGGCCGGCAGCAGCCGCTCGTCCGGGACCAGCTGCTCCGCCGTGCCGTCCTCGCGCAGGTGCCGGCCGGCCGCCGCGTCACTGGTCGTCCGCTCGGTCGCCTCGGTCAGCCGCTCCCGGATCCGCGCCGCGTACGCGACCAGGAAGGACTGCCGGAACGCCTTGGTCCGGGAGGCCCCGTCCAGGTGCTGCCGGGCCCCGGCCTGCTGCATCGCGTGGGTGGCCTGCACCAGCAGCGAGGTGTACAGCAGCTCGACGCCGTCGAGGTCGGCGTCGAAGCCGATCACGGTGCAGAAGCCGAACTCCTTGGCCCACACCACCCGGCAGCGGTTGGCCGCCGCCACGGCGTCCAGCAGCATCGTCTTGGGGCCCTCGTACGGGTTGTCCACCCCGATCCGCAACGCGCCCGGGGCGTGCGGGTCGGCACCCTCGACGGCGAGCAGCGCCTCGTCGATGCTGTGCTGGGCCATCAGCTGCTGGGCCTTGGCGGTCAGCGCCTCGGCCTCCTCGGGGAAGTCGGTGGACTCGGCCTTCGCCAGCAGTGCGCGGATCCGCGACAGCATCCGGGGCTCGCCCGCCACCGGGCCGCGCGGCCGCTGCTGCGCAGCCTGCGCCGTGTGCGCCGAGCGCCCCGGGGCGGGGCCGACCGGGGCGATCGGCGGCAGCCGGCCCCAGCTGCGCAGCAGCTCCAGCAGTACGGTGGCCAGCGCGAAGCGGTCCAGCCGGTGCCGGTGGGCGAAGCCGGACAGGTACGCCTCGTCGGAGGGCCACCAGACCTCCGCCTCCAGCTCCCGCAGCTGCTCGTGCCAGCGGCGGTCGAGCGCGGCGGCCGGGTGGCGCCGCCCCTCGGCGGCGATGAGGTCCACGGCGAGCGCCAGGTGCACCGGCTTCAGTTCGCGCCGCACCACCCGCACCAGGTCCGCCGGGCGCCAGCCGGCCGACCAGCACCGGCCGACCGCGGTGTCGGCGTGGCCCAGCGCCGCCCGGCTCACCGACGGCCACAACCCGGCGGAGGCCGCCAGCAGTGAGGCGCCGGTGTCCAGCGCGAGGTCCAGCCCCTCCTCGGGGGCCGTCACCACCCCGCGCACCGCCGTGTCCAGCAGCACCCCGACGTCCCCGCCCCCGCCGTTGCCACTCTGTCCACGCCTGCCCACGCCTACCTCGTCCCACGAACGGTCCCGTGCATCTCCCGCCCATGATGCCGGACCGCCCCGCCGGACGTCGGCTCTCCGGCCCGGGCACCCGTGCCCCGGGGCGCCGCCGCTCGGGCCGCTCGGACCGCTCAGGCCGCTCAGGCCGCGACCGGACGGCCGACCCCCGGCCCGAACCCGGCCAGCGGGGCCAGCGCCACCAGCTGGCAGACCGCCGCGAGCGGCAGGAACGCCAGGTCCGCCGCCGTCAGCACGGTCCCGACGGCCACCAGCACCGGACTCCACCACCGCAGCACCCGCCCGGCCCCGACCGAGGCGCCCACCAGCAGCGCCAGCAGCCCCAGGTGGAACAGCAGCGGGAGCACCGAGTAGAAGACCGGCTCGACGCCCGGCCGGCTCTGCACCGCCTCGAACAGGCGGTGCTGGTCCGCCTTGTCCACCGCCACCGCGCCGACGTACAGGTCGATCCCGATCTGCCCCAGCGAGGCGGCGAGCCCGGTGAACGCCGCGCCCAGCGCCACCCGGCCGGCCACCCGGGCCGCGGGCGTCCGGCGCGGGCCGGGGGCCCGCTCCAGCGCCACCAGCAGCGGGGCGAACAGCAGCAGGGCCAGCAGCAGCAGGCTGTGACCGACCAGCCAGCCGGGGCCGGGGGCGCGCGATCCGTCCAGCAGCCGGATGCCGCCGTACAGCCCCGCCAGCACGGGGGCGGCGACAACGGCGACGGTGGTGAGGCGGGCGGGCGGCACGGTGTTCACGGGGCACTCCTGACGAGGTGGGGTCCACCGGCCCGGCCGGCGGCTCCGGCGACGGCCGGCACCACGGATCCTGTCCGCCGGGGCCCTCGTCGCGGATCGCCCGCACCGGCGAACCCGGCGGCTCCCCCGCGCGAGGGAGGACACCCCGCACCCGGCTCCCCCGCCGACCGCCGTCCCCGCACTCAGCCCTCGCCGGCCACCACCGCGCCCGCCTCGTAGGCGAACACCACCGCGTGCACCCGGTCCCGCAGCCCCAGCTTGGCCAGCACATTGCTGACATGGGTCTTCACCGTGTGCTCGCTCACCACCAGCTCGGCGGCGATCTCGGCGTTGGACAGCCCCCGGGCGAGCAGCACCAGCGTCTCCCGCTCGCGCGCGGTCAGCTGCTCCAGCAGCCGGGACGGCGGCCGCGCCGGGCGCTCGCCGGAGCCGGGACGCCGGGCGGCGAACTCGCCGATCAGCCGGCGGGTCACCGAGGGCGCCAGCAGCGCGTCCCCGGAGGCCACCATCCGGACGCCGTGCGCCAGGTCGTCGCGGCGGACGTCCTTGAGCAGGAAGCCGCTGGCCCCCGCGTACAGCGCGTCGAAGACGTAGTCGTCGATGTCGAAGGTGGTCAGCATGATCACCTTGGTCTCCGGGTACTCGGCGCACACCCGGCGGGCCGCCTCCAGACCGTCCATGACCGGCATCCGGACGTCCAGCAGCAGCACGTCCGGGGCGTGCGCGCGGACCGCCTCGACCGCCTCGGCCCCGTCCGCCGCCTCGGCGACCACCTCGATGTCCGGCTGCGCGTCCAGGATCATCCCGAACCCGGCCCGCACCAGCTCCTGGTCGTCCGCGACGACCACCCTGATCGGCTTCACGCCCCCACCCCCTCCTCCCGGCCCAGCGGCAGCCGGGCGCTCACCAGGAACCCCCGGCCCTCCGGCCCGGGACCGGCCTCCGCCCGGCCGCCGCAGGCCGCCGCCCGCTCCCGGATGCCGACCAGCCCCCGGCCGCCGGAGAGGCCGCCCGCCGTGCGGTCCGGCCGCAGCCGCACCCCGCGCCCGTCGTCGGACACCAGCACCACCAGTTCCGTCCCCTCCCGGACCACCCGGATCTCGATCCGGGCGGCGTCCGCGTGCTTGACCGTGTTGGTCAGCGCCTCCTGCACGATCCGGTAGCCGGCCGCCTCGACGTCGGCGGGCAGCGGTCCGGCCGGATCGTCGACCTCCAGCTCGACCCGCACCCCGGTGCGGCGCACCCGCTCGGCCAGCGCGGGCAGTTCGGCCAACCGGGGCTGCGGGGCCAGCTCCGGCACCGCGCCGTCCTCCTTCAGCACCCCCAGGACCCGCCGCAGTTGGACCATGGCGTCCCGCCCGGAGTCGGCGATGGTGTCGAAGACCTTGACCGCCCGCTCCGGGTCGCCGCGGACCACCAGCGGCCCCGCCTCCGCCTGGATCACCATCAGCGAGACGGCGTGCGCCAGGATGTCGTGCATCTCCCGCGCGATCCGGGCGCGTTCCTCGGCCACCGCGCGGGCGGCGTCACTGGCCGCCCGCCGGCCGGCCTCCCGGGCCCGCTCCGCCTCCACCGCCGCCAGCCGGCGCAGCTCCCGCACCAGGCAGCCGAAGACGAACGCCCCGACCGAGGTCAGCAGCGAGAACAGCGCGCCGTTCGGCGAGCGGGTGCCCACCACATTGGCGACCACGGTCACCGCCAGCACCGTCCAGCGCTGCCGCTCCCCGGCCCGGTCGGCCACCGTGTAGAGCGCGATCACCGCGTACAGCGGCAGTTGCGGCATCGCCGAGTGGGCGAGCACCGAGAGCACCGCCGACAGCCCGCCGCTGAGCGCCAGCACGGTGACCGGCGCCCGCCGCCGCCAGGGCAGCGGCAGGGCCGTCCCGAACGCCAGCAGGTAGACCCACCAGTCCCAGGCGGTGTCGTCGTGGTACACCGACCAGAGCGAGATCGCCGCCGAGCCCACCGCCAGCAGGCCGTCGACGACGTACGGGTCGACCCCGGTCACCCGGGCGCGCCACCGCCCCACTCGTTCCGTCACAGCCTCTCCCCCGTACGCGGGGAACCCGTCCCCGCCCAGAAGATCATGCCCGACCGGCAGCGCGGTGGGCAGTCCCTCCGCGGCCCCCGCCCCGGCC